>SKHL01000088.1 GCA_007116995.1 Limnochordia bacterium | reverse complement strand
GCTCCAGCCGGTAGCGACTCTACTAAGGTAGGATCGACTATTGCAATGTCCGGCAATAACTCATAGTCAGCTAAAGGATACTTTACTCCTCGCTTCTTATCACTAATTACTGCAAACGCTGTTACCTCAGAACCTGTCCCGCTAGTAGTGGGGATAGCGACAAATGTTGCCCTAATTCCAAGCTTCGGGTATTTATATGTTCGTTTCCGAATATCGGCAAAACGTAGGCGAAGTTCTTCAAAGTCTGTATCAGGATACTCATAAAATAACCACATAGCCTTAGCTGCATCAATTGGTGATCCGCCACCAAGAGCAATAATCAGATCCGGACCATACTCCTGCATCAACTTAGTTCCTTCCAATACAGTCTCTACCGATGGATCTGGTTCCACATCAGAGAAGATTCGGAATCCGACTTTGTTTTTCTCTAACTCACGAATGGCTCGATCCACATAACCAAGCTTAATCATGGTGGCATCAGTAACGATGACAGCTTTCTTCTTATCGTACATCTTGCCTAAATAGCCTAAGGATCCCGCCTCAAAATAAATTCGCTCGGGGATACGGAACCAACGCATCCGATTGGTACGAGTAGCGACTCGTTTTATATTTAGTAGATTGTGAACACTGATATTGTCGGTAGTTGAGTTACCACCCATTGATCCACACCCTAACGTTAGTGAAGGTGTGTTCGCATTATAGATCTCTCCAATCGCACCGTGGACAGATGGGCTGTTTACGATTAACCGTCCAGCCTGAACCCGTTTGGTAAATTCTCGTACAACTTCTCTACTTTCGGTGTGGACAACAGCTGAATGCCCTAGACCGTCAAATTGGGTCATCCGCTCACAGAGGCAAATTCCATCATCAGAGGTCTCGGCTTGCAGAAAGGCTAAGATAGGGCTTAATTTTTCACGGGTTAAGGGATACTCCGGACCCACTCCCTCAACCTCCACCATCAGAATAGTCGTACCCTCCGGAACTTGAATTCCAGCCTGTTTTGCTATCTCTGTTGCTGGTTGCCCCACTATCTTCGGGTTTATACTCTGCTTTTCTTTGTTTATCGCATAGGACTCAAGTTTTTCAATCTGATCCGAAGATAGGAAATATCCCCCTAATTGTTCGAATATTCTTTTTACATCAGTGGCCACAGCCTGATCTACAATTACAGCTTGTTCTGAAGCGCAAACAGTTCCATTATCGAAGGTCTTGCTTACCACAATATCCGCAACGGCCCGTCTCAAATTAGCCGTTCGTTCAACATAAGCGGGTACATTCCCGGGCCCAACACCCAAGGCAGGCCGCCCAGAACTGTAGGCCTGTTGGACCATACCAGCACCACCAGTTGCCAATATTAAAGAAATATCTTCATGCTTCATCAATGCCTGTGTTGCTTCTAACGAAGGTTGTGGGACCCAGCTAATACATCGCTCTGGGGCCCCATGGGCTATAGCCGCTTGATACATAATCCGTGCAGCTTCAACACTACAACTCTGTGCATTTGGATGAAAGGCAAAGACAATTGGATTTCGAGTTTTCATGGCGATTAGACATTTGAACATTGTGGTAGATGTAGGGTTGGTCACAGGGGTCACTCCAGCTATCACACCTACAGGCTCTGCTACCTCGTCATAGCCTTCAATCTCCTTCGTTTTGATAGCGCCAACGGTTTTTTCGTTCTTTATATCGTGATACACATATTCAGTAGCAAATAGATTCTTCGTTACCTTATCTTCATAGATACCCATTTTCGTTTCTTCCACGGCTAAGCGGGCTAGATTCATATGCTCATCCACACCTGTTAAAGCCATCGCTCGTACTATCTTATCCACCTGATCCTGATCAAGTCTTAATAATTTTTGCTCGGCTTGTTTTGCCTGATTTACCAGATCGCTAATCATTGCTGACACACTTTGATGTTCATTCTGCATTGTAATCCTCCTACAAGCTATCATTAGTCTCGGTTAGTATCTCGAATTGTCTCCAAAATTAAAAGTATAAATCGAGACAACAAAAAGGATTTGATGATTATTTTCTGCCATTTCATCCAGATGATCCCTAGTTATCCTGTGCTTTAGTAGAAAATCTAATCCTAAGATAGAACAAACAAATAGAGGATTCTCTAATGATATACAGAATGAGTAACAATAGTATTTATGTCTAAATGTGGAGGTCCATGATGGAAGAAAAGATTGGAATTATTACCGATAGCACGTGTGACATTCCTGCTGAGTTGATAGAACAACATGGGATTGAAGTAGTACCTCTTCGGATTATCTATGCAAATAGAGAATGCCGAGATGGCATAGAAATTACACCAGAAGAGGTATATAACACTCTAGACGATGAAGTTCCAACCACGTCCTTACCACTCCCTGAGGACGTTGAGGCAGTATTCGCCAAAATGAAACAGAAAGGGTTTACCCATATCCTGTCTATCCACTTATCCTCTGGGCTTAGCGGAACAGGCCAGATGATGGAAACCATGGCTAATCAAGCTAAGGATTTAGTCGTGAAAGTGATCGACTCGAAATCAATTTCCATGGGTCTAGGATTAATGGTTATTGAAGCAGCTAAAGCTGCTGAGAAAGAAATGTCATTTGAGGCTATCTGTCAGCATCTATCCTCGGTTCGAGAAAGAATTAGCGTCTTTTTCGTGTTAGGGACATTAGAGTATCTTAAACGGGGAGGCCGTATTGGGCGAGTTTCGGGAACCCTAGGACAGATATTGAACATAAAACCAATAATCACAGTAACCCCAGAAGGAATTTATACTACCTATGCTAAGGTACGAGGCCGTAATCAGAGTATTGAGCGCATGTTTACCATTGTTAAAGAGCATTTGGCGAAAGCTGCTAGTACTGTGGCTGTCTGTTATGGTGGTGCACAAGAGGAAGCGATTACACTTGCTAAGAAAATTGAGAAATTACCTAATCTAACACAGTTGTTTGTCTCTAATGTCAGCCCTGTAATCGGTGTTCATACAGGACCGGGAACCTTAGGATTTGCTATTCTGACCAATACGGAAGATGACCATCAAGCTCCATAGAGGAAGAACATATAGTCCGCTGAGAAAAACCACCTGAATTGGTGGTTTTTCTCGCTTATACGCTAACTCACTTGGTCTTGTGATCTTACCTCAAGCTTGTAAGTACCCATCTTTTAATAAAAGTAAGTAATTCTTCTCCTTTTCTCTTTTATGCATTGTGCCTGGCATATTTTTAGCACTGCTATAATTGCCCTTACTTTTGGGAATAATTATCTTTAGATGTTTTCTGGAAAGGACGAGAACTGTGAATCAAAAAACATGGGCTTTAACTGCTATTGCTTCCATTCCGCTAGTCATGACATTAGGTAATTCCATGTTAATCCCGGTTCTGCCGATAATCGAACGGGAACTAAATATCACTCCTCTCCAAGTAAGTATGATCATCACGGTTTACTCCATTGTAGCGGTTATTTTTATTCCCATTGCTGGTATTATTTCGGATCGAGTGGGAAGAAAAATGGTAATCATCCCTAGCCTAACACTTGCTGGAATCGGCGGATTGATATCTGGTCTTGCAGCCTGGTTAATGCCTAACCCATACGGAGTCATTATTCTCGCCCGTCTTCTACAGGGACTTGGTGCCGCCGGTGCATTTCCTATTGTTTTACCTCTGGTTGGAGATCTGTATAAGGATGAAAATCAGATCAGCCATGGATTAGGTGTTATCGAAACCTCTAACACATTTGGAAAAGTTCTCAGTCCTATTCTCGGAGCTGTACTCGCTACTGTAACTTGGTTTACACCTTTCTTGGCTACTCCAATCCTAAGTTCAATAGCTATTCTGGCCATGATCTTTCTAGTGAAATCCCCAAAAATACAAGAAAATCCTGTCAGACTGCGAGTATTCTTCCACTCAGTTAAACAGATTTTCATCCGTGAAGGGCGTTGGCTAATTGCCGTCTATGCAGTGGGCTGTATTATCATGCTGATATTATTTGGCGTGCTATTCTATCTATCTAAGGTATTAGAGGATCAATATGGCATCACAGACATAACAAAAGGATTTGTGTTGGCCATCCCCTTAGCCAGTCTCTGTCTAGCATCGTATCTGACCGGCGAGTATCTAGGACAAGATAAAACCCACATGAAGTGGGCGGCCTTTGCTGGAATGCTTTTATTTACCATTGTTAGTTTTCCAATTAGCTTTATCACAAACCTATATCTAATCCTTACAGCCTTGTTCATTGGTGGGTTCGGTACCGGAGTTGCCCTGCCAGCCTTAGATGCATTAATTACTGAAAGCATAGAAAAAGAAGAACGAGGTACGATTACCTCCTTCTATAGCAGTATGCGCTTTATTGGAGTCGCAGCAGGCCCTCCTAGCTTTGCTGTTCTAATGCGGCACTCCCACCAATTAGTATTTTGGAGTGCGGCAGGAAATGGTCTTGTCGCTGTAATTATCATTGCTTGGTTTATTCGCATTCCAGCTGGATCCAATAAGAAGGACATATAGTCTCTTTCATTCTAAGAAAGACAAATATATTCTGATGTCCAAGGCAATCGGGAGTGAGTGTCGTCTCACAGATAGGCATAATATGAACCGTTTCTACATAAATAATTCTCATCAGACGTAAAATCATAGTATCGAGGTGAAACCATGCTACATTTTGCTTCAGTGATCTTGATTATCTCGAAACAAAGCTTACGACACCTCTTACTCATCTGTACTTCTGTCATTATGCTGAGTTTTTTATTCCTTTGGCCGACCACGAAAACATACCCCCTACACAATTACATTATTGCTATAGACCCCGGACATGGGGGTACGGATACCGGCAGTTCCCATGCTGGGTATACCGAAAAAGAACTCACCCTGCTGCTCAGTGATGCCCTTGCAAAGCAACTAAAAAAAGATGGTGCTATACCAGTACTAACACGCACCACAGATACAGACTTATGGGATCAGGTGAGCGTGGAGGAAGAAATAGAGTTTACCAAGGAAGAATATGAGCAAAACAAACAGCTCGAGCGCTACACCCATCCTTTAGATCGTTATATAGCCCTAGGAACAAGAACACCTCCCCGGTATAGGCTAGGATTACGTGCAAGGTTGCTCATCGCCCGACAGAACACAGCTGATGTATTAATTAGTCTTCATACCAACCACTATCGATCAGAAGCAGCCCAAGGGGCGGTTACCCTGTACCAAGCTAACTCCGTTAAAAGTAAACTGCTTGCTCAAGCTATCCAGAAGTATCTTGGTCCTTTATTACCGGGGCGAAGTGAACCAGGGTATATCCCAGATAATTTCTTCATTTTGAGAAATAGCGATGTAACTGCTGTTATTGTAGAAATAGGATTCATATCAAACATCCATGATCGAAACTATCTGCTTTCAGAAGAAGGACGCCAAGCCATCGTATTAGCGATAAGTGATGGCCTGCAAGAATACTTTACCTCCCTCGATAAAAAGGACATATATTAGAAATATGTATAGCAAGTGCGGGACCCTATGCCAAGCCCATAATTTACCAAATTAGTTTCCTTAACTATTCTATTTTTCCCAATAGCCAGGCCATATTCTCCCCTAATCTAGTCATGGTGGCGATTCCTTCCTTGTCCTGATCTACTTCCCCTTCACCACCACCTACACCTAGATTCCAATAGCTCGATCCAGGAATGATCATCTCATTTATTAAAAAAAAGTCATTAATCCCATTAAACGTAGTAATCGATCCCGCACGACGGACCGAAACCACAGCAGCTCCCACCTTCCGACGTAGAAGATGGCCACTACCCCGACATACATACCCAACTCGGTCAATTAGCGCCTTAGTTTCTGCAGTTACATTAGCAAAATAGGTAGGAGATCCAATTAGGATCCCATCTGCTTCCACCATTTTTTCAATGCACTCGTTAATTATGTCATCCTTAATTACACAGGATCTGGTCAGTGTTTGTCTACAATGCAAGCATGCTGTACATCCCTTACTCACCTTACCGGCCAAGTTCACTAACTCACAGGAAATACCGGCCTTTTCTAGCGGCTCAAATACATAGTGAATTAGTCGGGATGTATTCCCATCTGGACGCGGACTTCCATTAAATGCTACAACTCTCATATATCAGCACTCCTATCATGTTATATAACTAGAATTTCGATATGGTTATGCAAATTCCCTTTACAAATCCAGGTTCCCATCCATCCCGAAACTCTGGCTACATCCCGCGAATTTTATCGTGATTAATTTCACAAAATATAATCATGTTTTAACATATCTACTTCCAAAACCCATTGACAACAACTAGTTTAGTTTGTTATATTTATCACATAAAGATTGTTACCACTTTCACATTATATTCTAAATAGGGGGTCTAACACATGAAATCACTAGACAGACTCAAGCTATTCCTAGCAACTATGGAAAAGGGAAATGCGAAGCTCTTTGATAACAAGCCTGTCACCATTGAACTCCTGGTTAAGAACAATATGCTACATATCAAGAGACACAGATCGATTAAAATATGCAGGCTTTCTGAATTCGTCTAGTCCACCCCATATACTTTCATACACTCATACCGCTGAAGGACATTTAGTGTCAACCAAAAATAGCAGGGCTTTTTGGATCCATTCTACCTTTTCCAAGCGAGCAAATAAAGCCAAGTCAATTTGCAGTATTGTAGAGAAAGATGCTTCTGTCACATCCTGAGTTCCAATCCACGAGCCAAACTCATGCCTAGGATAGGCCACAACGGTAATCTCCACAGGTACGGAAGTATTGACCTTGAAAAGAGCGCGGGTTGTCTATACCAGGTTTGCCCTTTTGTATATCTACCGAATTAATTCGAACATATCCTCTTGATGGATCTGTATTGAGAGTGACCTGAGCGATCCCCCCTAGCTTGAACTGAACTACTATATGCCGTTGCATTTGCTGTAGCCGTTCATCAGCAAAGTCCTTCATAAACTGAGGATATTGCCCCCCATTTTGCCAGCGTTCACGATGCTCCCGAATTTCTGATTGGATCAGAGTATAGAGATCATCGATCGCTTGGTTCACTCGATCTGGTTCGAAGATGGTATTCATACTATCCGCAAATGCACTAATAAATTGCATGGTGTTTATCCTTTGTTAGTCTTTCGTTAAATATATACGTGTACCTGTGATGAAATACTTGAAAAGCGATTGGTTCTAGACAAGTATCATTACATTTCTACCAACTCATGTAGTCGATCAATGCAGGGAACTAAGAATTAAAAATAGAAGGATAGAGCGTAAAATCTACTAGTATAGGAGGAAATGTCATGTCAGCAAGAATCCGCGTCACCGCTTGGAATGAATTTCGCCATGAACAACATGACCAAGCCGTCAAAGAGTTATATCCTGATGGTATACATACAGCCATTACAGATTTTCTAGGAACTGCAGTGGATATGGAGGTGCGTACAGCTACCCTCGATCAAAAAGAGCATGGACTGACTGATGAAGTTCTAGCTAATACCGATGTTCTCACCTGGTGGGGCCACATGGCTCATGGTGAAGTTAATAACGAAATTGTGGACAAGGTATATAAGAGAGTAATTGAAGGTATGGGCTTAATCGTACTTCACTCTGGACACTTCTCCAAGATCTTTAGAAAACTAATGGGCACGACCTGCGAGCTTAAGTGGCGTGAAATTGCAGAAAAGGAGAGAGTTTGGGTGATTGAACCAGGACACCCTATCGTAGCAGGATTAGGAGACTATTTTGAGATACCACATGCTGAAATGTATGGTGAGCGATTTGATATTCCCGCCCCGGAAACCTTAGTGTTTATCAGTTGGTTCCAAGGTGGCGAGGTATTCCGGAGTGGATGCTGCTATCACCGGGGACAAGGCAAAATATTCTATTTTCAACCAGGTCATGAAAGCTTCCCTATCTATTATCAACCAGAAATCCAAACTGTAATTAAAAATGCAGTCCGATGGGCGGCTCCAGTAAATCGAACTAAGCCGACCTTTGGCAATTATAAACCATTAGAAAATATGTAGTCTAAAATCAGCATCAGTCCGTCTGGAGTTGATTAAAGTTCGTAACAGACCGGTTGCCAATCCCTGGAATTTATCTACTATCTTTTTTCCCCGAACTCACTAGGTTTTCCCTACCCATCTTTATACTAATGTCTGGAAGACATAGTAGGAAACAGATAATGTGGCCTAGTTAGAGCAGGAAATCCTAACAGTAAAGAGAAATACTATAGTAAGATTGCCTAAATAGGAGCTGATTTAATTTGCGACAAGCATTAATCGTGCACGGAGGCTGGAAGGGTCACGAACCGGTACAGGTTAAAGACATTTTTAAACGAATTTTAGAGGAAGAAGGTTTTGAAGTAGAAGTATCAGACACGCTAGATGCTTATTTAGACCAGGAAAAATTATTGGGTCTAGATTTAATTGTTCCCATTTGGACCATGGGAAAGATCACGAAAGAGCAATGTAACCCCATTTTAAAGGCCGTTGCCAGTGGTGTAGGTATTGTAGGTAACCATGGAGGAATGTGTGATTCCTTCCGAGATAGTGTCCAATGGCAATTCATGACGGGCGGCAACTGGGTGGCCCACCCTGGCAACGATGGTACTGAATATGTTGTTAACATCAAGAAAGGGTCTAACCCGATTGTCGAGGGTATCGAGGACTTTCGTGTTAAAAGCGAACAGTATTACTTACACGTAGATCCTGTGGTAGAAGTATTAGCTACTACTCGCTTTCCAACTGCAGATGGTCCCCATGCCACAAATGGTATTGTAGATATGCCGGTTATCTGGACAAAGCGCTGGGGTAAAGGCCGGGTATTCTATACATCCTTAGGTCACCATGCTGATATTATGGAGATGCCGCAATGTATTACCCTTATGCGTCGTGGTTTTTTATGGGCAGCGGAAGGGAAGAAGATTGCGATGCAAGAACAAGCTGAATCTGATAAGTCCTTACCAAACATGTGGTAGAGATATTCTAGGAGGATTAATTAAATGAAACCAGTAAAAGTAGGCATTATTGGTTGTGGAAATATTAGCAGTATCTACTTTAAGAACACTCAAAAACTAGAGATTTTTGATGTGATCGCTACAGCCGACTTAATTCCTGAACGTGTTGATAGTAAAGCAAGTGAGTATGGAATACCAAATGTTTATTACTCTGCTCGTGAATTACTAACAAATCCCGATGTTGAGTTAGTGATTAACCTTTCAACACCGCCAGATCATGCTGGCATCTGTCTGGAAGCCTTAGAAGCAGGTAAGCATGTATACGTGGAAAAACCATTAGCGGTGACACGAGAAGCCGGTAAGAAGGTAGTAGACTATGCTAACAGCAAAGGATTGTTAGTTGGCGGTGCCCCTGACACATTTTTAGGTGCCGGTATCCAAACATGCCGTAAACTAATTGACGAAGGCTGGATCGGCACACCTATCGCAGCTACAGCATTTATGATGGGTCACGGCCATGAATCTTGGCATCCGGATCCGGAGTTCTACTATAAATTAGGTGGGGGTCCTATGTTTGATATGGGTCCCTATTACCTTACTGCGCTGATTAACTTATTAGGTCCGATTAAACGAGTATCTGGTTCTGCCCGCATATCATTCCCTGAGCGGACCATAACTAGCCAACCAAAAGCAGGCACTAAAATTGAAGTAGAAGTCCCTACCCATATTGCCGGTGTGATGGACTTCGCTAGTGGAGCTATCGGTACGATCATTACATCCTTCGATGTTTGGGCCGCACGGTTACCCCGTATAGAAATCTACGGCAGTGAGGGTACCCTAAGTGTTCCCGATCCCAACAAGTTTGGTGGACCAGTTCGAATTCGTCGAGCTGATGATAGCGATTGGAAGGAAATGCCATTAACGCATGGATACGCAAATAATAGCCGTGGTATTGGTCCAGCAGATATGGCCTATGCTATTCGTAGTGGTCGCGCACACCGTGCCAATGGGGAGTTAACCTACCATGTATTGGAGACAATGCACGGATTCCACGATGCCTCCCGTGATGGAAAGTATTACGAAATACAAAGTACATGTTCACGACCTGCACCACTGCCGATGGTATTACCAGCGAATACCTTAGACGAATAAAACACAGATGGAGGGTGTGCAGTAAACAGCACATCCTTTTTCAATATGGAGGATTATTTATGAGCAAAAAACACCTAATGGATTATTCCGGCTATATTTTTGATCTAGACGGCACCATCTATTTAAGCAACCGCCTTTTAGCTCAGGCTGATCAAGTTATAGCCATGCTAAAGCGAAGAAATAAGAAAATCGTGTTTCTATCGAACAAACCCATTGAAAGCCGAGCCAACTATGCAAAGAAGCTAACCAAGATGGGTATCCCAGTTACGGTTGACAATATCGTCAACTCATCGTTGGTGACAGCCAGGTGTATCCATGCACAAAAGGCCGGCGCGCGTATCTATGTGATCGGCGAGCCGCCTTTGATTGCTGAGTTAGAGGATGCTGGTCATATCATTACCTCAGATCCACTGCAGGCGGAGTTCTTAGTCGTGGCTTTTGATCGCACCTTTCACTACGACAAGCTTAACGATGCAATGATCGCACTTAAGAACGGTGCCCGGTATTTCGCCACCAATCCCGACCGCACTTGCCCTGTTGAGGGAGGAGAGATCCCGGATTGTGCTGGTATGATGGGAGCAATAGAAGGCGTGACCCTGCAACGGCCAGAGCTTATCTGCGGCAAGCCGTCTCCCGAGATGCTAGCTGTAGCCTTGGAACGGATGAATCTGCCCGTTGAACAGTGTTTAATGATTGGTGATCGTCTAGAGACTGACATTCAAATGGGCATTGATTTGCATATAGACACAGCATTAGTATTGACCGGCATTACAACTAAGGACATGCTAGCCACATCCCTGGTAAAGCCTACCCATGTGCTAGAGAGTGTTGCGGATTTGCTATAGGTTAAGAGGTAAATCTAGAAAAACAACCCTCACCAGTTACTTGGTAGAGGGTTGTTCCATGTTAAGTCAAGTTACCTGCGAATAAAAATTTGTGTGGCATAGTAGGATGTGCCATATTGAACAATGCCCACACCGATGTGGGTATAACCTGATGCTAATATGTTAGCTCGATGGCCACTACTAGTCATCAACCCATTATGTACCCGTTGAAGACTAGCCGCTCTAGCTAAGTTCTCGCCAGCTTGGATAAAACTAACACCAGCGCTCTCTAGATTTGCATGGAACTGAGTTCGTGAATAATGGGATACATTGCCTGTTGTAGCCATATCATGACTCTTATCTTTCGCTAACTGAACTAAGGTCATATCGATCTGCAGGGCATTTAGACCTCGATCTGTACGTTCTTTATTGACTAAGTCGATTAGCTGTCGCTCTAGAGACGTTAAAGAACTAACTGGTGCAGGCACCTTGCGCGGTTGTGGTTGCAGTGGTGCGCTTGGCTGTGGCTGGACAGGATTGGTCGGTGCAGTGACTGGATCATTTGGTTCTACAGGTTGTTGAGGAGACGTAGGTTGTACTGGATTTGGTTGACTCGGACTGGTGTAAGAACTCACATTAGACCAGTATGAGCTCCAGGGGTTACTAATAGTATTTGTCGGTGTAGTGGGTGTGCTTGGCGGAGTGCTTGTCCAACTACCAGGGCTTGTCCTACTGGACTGAAAATGATTCTGCACACTACGCTCACCTGACCAAAATAACCAAGCACTGGCTTGGACCTCTACAGCGATACCTACAAATAACAATGAAAGAACACAGATAATACCAATACACTTCTTCATAATTCCACTCCTTAGATTTATTTAATTAGGGAGTATTACCTCCCTAATTAACAGTTAAAACGTTACATTAACGCCAAAATCGCCTTTGACTCTTCCTTACTTCAACGAGTTGATCCAACTTGCTATAGATGGATCCTTTTGGCAGTTCACCAGTACAGATTACGTCATCGTTTAATGTGACCACCGGCAATGATTTGCGGTGTTTGAAAAGAAGATGGGCGATTTTATGATTTTCTCTTGCCTCTGGACTGGTAGGTTCAACAAGCCGAATCATCACATTATGCCCATATCGGTTCTGGCAAATCCGCCGCAACCCGATTACTGCCTCTCCCAGAGACATAGATTTACGTCATCCACCACACCCAGTGACCTGAATATTCGCTGGACCATAGATTACTAATTCCACCACTGTATACCCTCCCTTCCTGCCTTTAAACAAAGGAACCCACTCTTTATCTAATCGCACTCCATATATTCTATGAAACGCGCACAGGGTTTGGGATAGTACCTATCATCTAAATAGCTTACGCCATACAGAGGTGGCCTTTTTTGTCTTTTGGGTATGCAAGTCTAACAGTTCTTGGCGGATGCTTTTCACTTCTTGCTCTTGGCTTCTTATCTTATCCTCTAGACGGATCACCACCTTGTCTGCTCCCGAACGATTTTCCTTTGTTAGTTCAAGTCGCTCAATCCGTTGCTGTAATCTCTCGAGACTTAGGGTCTTATTATTAGCTCGAAGCATACGGACATCCTCTCGCACTGTGACCACACGTGCATTCAGATCGGCAATTTTCTCATCCATCCGTCCAATCCTGTGATCATTACGGGAGAACTCGCGAGAAAGCTTCTCCCCCAACTTGTTGACCTCAGCTTCTATGTTACTAGACAATTCGGTTTTCACTTGAGAGTTTATGTCCTTTGCTGCTATTGGATCAGATTGGTAGTTTTTGGATAGCTGTTCTACCATGACCTGGTCTATTTGATCGCGTACAGCCTTTAGGATCTGCTCTTCTAGTTCATTGTTCTTATTCAATACCTTTTGATAATCGTCCCGTAGGTCCTGCCATTCCTTGAGGATCTGAAAGGCTTGTTGCCAAAACCGAGTTTCTACTTCTTTCTTCGGATC
>SKHL01000035.1 GCA_007116995.1 Limnochordia bacterium | reverse complement strand
GCGCTTTACCATTCGCAAAGTATGGAGGCTCTTTTTACCCATGTGCCTGGACTAAAAGTGATAACTCCAGCTATGCCGGGAGACGTAAAGGGACTTTTAAGTAGTGCCATCCGGGATCCCGACCCTGTGTTATTCTTTGAACATAAGCGGTGTTACCGGTTGATCAAGGGAGAGGTTCCTGAAGGGGATTATACAGTTCCGATTGGAAAAGCCAAGGTACAACGGGATGGAGAGGATGTAACCATTATTTCCTATGGATTAACCCTCCACTTTGCCCTAGAAGCAGCAGATGTTTTGGCCAAGGAAGGAGTCTCCTGTCATATTTTGGATTTGCGTACCCTGCTACCCTTAGATAAACAAGGGATATTGGAAGCAGTGAATAAAACCGGTAAAGTACTAATTGTGCATGAGGATAATAAGACTCATGGTATCGGAGCAGAGGTTTCAGCAATTATTGTGGAAGAAGCATTATTTGACTTGGACGCCCCGATTATGCGGCTTTGTGGGCCGGATATTCCAGCCATGCCCTATAGTCCTCCCTTAGAAAAAGTCTATATGTTAACTCCACAGATTATAGCGGATAAGGTACGCGAATTAGCTGCATTTTAGTTAACTGATTGGAGGTGGCAGTATGTCAGTAGAGATTACCATGCCCCAGCTAGGTGAAAGCGTTGTTGAGGCGACCCTGCAGGATTGGTTAGTGAAGGCTGGTGACTCAGTCACTAAATATCAGCCTCTTTGTGAGGTGATTACCGATAAAGTTAATGTAGAAGTGTCTTGTAGTATTGATGGTGTTGTTGCTAAGATTCTAATTGAGCCTGGCACGACCGTATCAGTCGGCACGCCTATTTGCCTAATTAATGGTGTTGGTGACCAATCAGTATATCAAAAAGGGTCAAGTGAAGAAAAAGTAAGTGTGCCGAACTCTCAGATACGGGCCTCTGGGCGGTATTCGCCGGCCGTGCTGAAGTTAGCGAAGGAGCATAATATTGATCTTAGTCAATTGGTTGGCACGGGTTTAGAGGGTCGGATTACTCGGAAGGATGTTTTAGCTTATGTTCAAAACGGGAACACAGAGGTAAGTGCAGATACAGCCAGACGGTCTGAACTCAATGACTCAGCTTCCGGACAAACACCTAATTTCGGTCAACAAGACCAGCATAAGGTGGCTTATGGTAGCGGATCATTTCCAGTCTGGCGGGATCCAGAGGATCTAGTGATTACTGTGGATCCTATTCGACGTACGATTGCACAGAAAATGGTGGCTTCCGTCACTAATATTCCCCATGCTTGGGCTATGTTAGAGGTAGATCTGACAGAGCTGGTTAATTACCGCAACCAGGTTAAAGAGGAGTTTTACAAAAAAGAGGGAGTTAAGTTAACTTATTTGCCTTTTTTTGTTCTGTCTGTTGTTAAGGCGTTACAGGAGTATCCAATTCTAAATGGAAGCTGGACCGAGAGTCATATAGTGATCCATAAGCACTATAACATGTCCATCGCTGTAGCTACTGAGAAGGCTTTGTTTGTGCCAGTCATTCATAATGCCGATCGTTATTCTCCGGCTGGTCTCGCACATAAAGTAAAAGAACTAGCTTCTAAGGCTCATATGGGTAAATTAACCCCGGACGATATCAGTAAAGGAACCTTTACGGTCAATAATACAGGAGCGTTCGGATCTCAAAGCTCCATGCCAATCATTAGTCCACCCCAAGTGGGAATGATAACCTTAGAATCCGTGGTTAAACGTCCGGTTGTTATCAATGATATGATCGCCATTCGATCAATGGCTAATGTTTGCTTAAGCTTCGATCACCGCATTACCGATGGTTTAACCGCTGGGCGTTTTTTACATTCTGTCTGCAGGTATTTAACTGAGTCTCCAGGGGAAAAACTACGATAGCACGTAAGTAATAAATCGATTTATGGTTTTGATTAGCCCTTTAGCACTAGCTATGTTTTGGGGTATACAAGGTATTTCTGACAATTAAGTTTACCAAGAGCGAGTGATAGGAAGGTGAGGGTGGGAGTATGTCGTATAGTTCGCAAAGTATAGTAAGGCACCTAATTTAGTCCTGTGCAGAAGGGAGGAATTATTTGTGGTAACAGAATCATCTGGGCCTACTTATCGAGAAATTGCCAGCTTTTTCCTGCCCTTGTCTGTCACTAATTTAATGTTAAACCTTTCCCATTCTGTGGTTAATGCAGGTGTGGCCCGCACCGGTAACCCAGAAATTGCCTTAGCTGCCTATGCACTAGCTCGCAGCTTAGTGCGTCTAATTGAAAACCCGGTGATGATGGTTAGACAAACTGTAGCATCTCTAGTAACAGATAAGGACTCTTTTTTTAAGGTGCGTCGTTTCATCTATGTACTCACCTTTATAGTTTCTGCTATTATTGCTATATTAGGCTTTACGCCCTTAGGTTACTATGTCTTTAGACATATCATGGGTGCATCTGATGAAGTTGCGACCCAGAGTCATTTAGCCCTGAGTATTTTGTTTCTACTGCCGTTTGCCGCGGTAACACGAAACTTATATCATGGTGTTGCTATCCTAAGGAGGCAGACCATGATGGTACCCAAGTCCTCGTTTTTACGCTTGGTTATTATGAGTATGGCCATTTTCTCGTTAGCACTCTACACAGAGCTACCTGGTGCACTAAGTGCGAGTATTTCCTTTGTTAGTGCTTTTATTATTGAAGCGCTCGTGATGCGATGGCGAGCGAAACCATTGCTAGCTGATACCACAGTTTTTTCCGTGTCAACCAATCAAGCTTCTCTTAGTTACCGAGGAATTGGTTATTTCTTCTTGCCGTTATTAGTCACAACCTTTGTTGCCACAGCGTTTGGTCCATTAATTAATTCAGGGTTAGCCCGTTCAATCAATCCTATTACAGCCTTAGCAGCCTTTTCGGTAGGTAATGCACTAGGCCAGTTGTTTGTCGCTCCGCTTAATATGTTACACCAGTGTACGCTTGCTTTTACCAGAGTAGGGGTGCCGCAAACCTATACTGTGGTTAAACAGTTTGTATTTTGGTTTTCATTAGGAGCAAGCAGTATACTTCTTCTAATTAGTTTTAGTCCAATAGCTGTATTACTGCTTGAGCATGTAATCGGTGTTTCTGGTGAGGTAGCAGCATCAGCTCGACTCGTTATGCAAGTAAAGATACTTCTGCCACTAGTATTAGGGTGGCGAGAATATCTGTGGGGTATTTTTATGCAGCAGAGATTGACCAAAATAATCGGCAGTGGCAAAGCGGTCAACTTAGTTGCTCTCATTGTTGTTTTAGGCGTACTGATAGGAACACGGACCGGAAACCCCGCAGCTGCAGGTGCTTGGGCTTTGGTTATCGGAGAGTTGGCTGAGTGTGTATATATGCAAATTCGATTTCAACGCACGAGTGTGTACCAGGAGTCTCAGGAAGTGTCTCTCTAATTGGTACTAATTCTTCGTTGGGTCAATTTAAAACGTAACTTCCGGTTTGAAGAAGTAAATTCTACAGACAGGACATTCTCCCCTGTCTTCTAATGAGACATTATCACATGTGAATCAGTTTT
>SKHL01000019.1 GCA_007116995.1 Limnochordia bacterium | reverse complement strand
TATGGTGATGAGAATTACTATCCATTAGTGGTTTGCAATGCCATTTTAGGTGCATTTCCCCACTCTAAGCTGTTTGTTAATGTACGCGAGCGAGAGAGTTTGGCCTATTATGTGGGCTCTAGCCTGGATGGAAGCAAGGGTATCATGACCGTAAATGCCGGAATCGACGACAGTGAATATGATAAGGCTGTCCAGATTATTGGTGAACAGGTTCAGGCTATTCAACATGGAGAAATAAGCGACCAAGAATTAGGTCGTAGTATTAAGGGGTTAGTAAGTGGAATCCATTCCATGGAAGATAATCCCGCATCACTAATCGATCGTAATTTGCTAGGGCTAGTCCATAATAAACTGCGTTCATCCCAAGAAGTAATCAACGAAATTAAGCAAGTAAAGAAAGAGCAAGTACAAGCAGTGGCCAATGACATTCAGTTAGATACCATCTACTCTTTACAGGGAACAAGAGGTGACAGCTAATGGCTCTTGCACAAGTAATTACGGGCGAAGATTTATTGCATGAAACCTTAACCAATGGACTTAATGTTTATGTGATGAAGAAACCAGGGTTCCAAAAGAAGTATGCCGTTTATGCTACTCATTATGGGTCTCTTGACTCTAAATTTGAGATAGCAGGAGAAGGTCTAGTGGCGATGCCTGATGGAATTGCTCACTTTCTGGAACATAAGTTATTTGAGGAAGAAAATGGGCATGTATTTGATCGTTTTTCGGAATTTGGAGCATCGGTTAACGCGTATACGAGCTATACCATGACTTCGTATTTATTTTCCACCATTGATTATTTCCCTGAGGCACTAAGGGAGTTATTGCGATTTGTGCAAACACCCTATTTGACGAAAGAAAATGTGCAGAAGGAAAAGGGTATTATTGAGCAGGAGTTGAGGATGTATGAGGATCATCCTGATCGGCGGATTTATCGCAACCTATTAAATGCCCTCTATCAGAAGCACCCTATCCGCATTGATATCGGTGGAACAGTGGAATCTATCGCCAAAATCGATGTGAACCTGCTGATGAAGTGCTATCACACTTTTTATCAACCCAGTAACATGGCGGTTTTTGTTGTTGGTGATGTGGATCTAGATCAGGTTATCGGTAATATCTCAAGCCAGATGGAGACAGGGCAGGCTGGAAACGAACAACCGATTAATCGTATATACCCCACTGAGCCCAAGGGAATCGCGAAACCCTGGATCGAGCAAACATTAAATATATCGCAACCCCGATATTATCTAGGGTTTAAAGATGAGCCCTTAGGAGAAGGCAACCTATTGTTAAAGCAACAGTTGGCTATGAGCATGATTTGGCGAACACTATCAGCGAAGAGTTCCC
Organism: Limnochordia bacterium; assembly: GCA_007116995.1. Classification (GTDB taxonomy): domain Bacteria; phylum Bacillota; class Limnochordia; order Darwinibacteriales; family DTU012; genus CSBR16-202. The sequence goes on along the minus strand of SKHL01000019.1, from coordinate 2,223 downwards.
CTGTATATGAGGACCTATATGCGAAGGGCCTAATTGATGATTCCTTTGGTGCTAGTTTTTCTGGCATGCCCCAATATGCTTTTTCGGTTGTTGGGGGCGAAACCAACGATCCAGATCAGCTTGATTCAGTGTTACGAAAAGCCATTGGTGATCTCAAACGAAGGAAACTATCGTCGCAGGATGTGGAGCGCATGAAACGCAGGGCTTTAGGCAATTATTTAGGGTCCTTTAATTCTCTGGAATATATTGCCAACAGCTTCTTATTCCACCAGTTTTCGGGTACATCCTTATTAGAGTTTCCGCTTGTATTAGAGACCATTACAGTAGATGATGTTAACGATATGCTAGATCGAGGACTAAATCTAGATGAGTCAGCCGTATCTTTACTGGTACCAGAATAGATACCCATGGTGTCAAACTTCCATAGGTGCCACCATCGTATTAAATAAAAATAAGAAGTTATGGATACAAGTAGTAGTTATTTTTGAAGGATACCCATGTCGTTCGTAGTTAGACCAAATGGGTGCAGGATGAGGAGAAATTTATGGAAAAATCGGAGTTAAGGCAAAGGATTTTGCAACAGAGGGGTAGTCTATCTCCTGAGCAACGTCTGGATTGGGATGGCCAGATCCATAGGGCACTATGGCAGTTGCCAAGTTATCAAAAAGCCCAATGGATTATGGTCTATCTCTCATTTGGTCAAGAGATTAACACATGGCCGATTCTAAAGCAGGCATGGGCGGATGGGAAACGCACTGCTGTGCCCAGAGTAAATAAGATGCCCAAAGAGATACAGGCTATAGAGATAACAAACAAAGATCAATTAGCACCTAGTATGTGGGGGATCTATGAGCCGATTACGGATGCCTTGATATCACCGCGGACATTGGGTTTGATAATTGTCCCAGGGCTTGCCTTTGATAAAAATGGTTATCGGCTTGGATATGGCGGTGGGTTCTATGACCGTTTTTTGCCTCAGACTACTGGACAGACAGTTGGTCTTTGCTACCAGCAGTTTATTCTAGATGTGCCCATTCAGCCATGGGATCAGCGGGTTGATCTGATTATTAGTGAAGACGAGAATGGGTCCTAACCTATCCATGGAAACCTTCGGGTTGTCGATCTGTTTAGTCAACTAGTTTTTGGTAACAATATAGAGGGGATTCCTCTTATTTCACGAATGATTTATCATAACTAAATCAACCAAAGTATATGATGACTCCTTTGGTATGTTAGGGGAAGAGTGTAGGAAGCAGACGCTGAATCGCTGATCTACAATAGATGAGTTGGATGATATGTGGGGCTGAGGAGGAGTTTTCTATGAGTGATCAAGCCCAAGATTTTCAAGCTCGGTTATTACGAAAACCAGTAATAGCGGGATTGCGGAACAAAGAAGACGCATTGATAGCGAAGGATTATGCGATAGAAGTATGCTTTTATTTGACTGGTACGATTTTTGAGTTACGGGATATTGTCTCGCACACGAAGAGGAACAAACAGTTACTTTTTGTCCATGTGGATTTGATTCAGGGCGTGGCTAGAGATGCTTGTGGGATCAAAGTATTAGTTGATGAGGTTGGTATTGACGGAATCTTAACTACAAGAACCCAACTTGTGCGCGAGGCAAAGGCTTGTGGACTCTTAGCAATCCAACGCTTATTCATCTTGGACTCTGAAGCACTTAAAACAGGCTTGCGAATGTTACAAAGCTCCCATCCGGATGCTGTGGAAATTCTGCCAGCTTTGATTTTGCCGAATATATGTAAACGACTTCCCCCGAAGTTGCCCCCGATTATCGGTGGTGGCTTGGTTGAGACATCACAGGAGCTTGCAGCCGTATTAGAGAGTTCAGCTATGGCTGTTTCTACAAGCAAAACCCAGTTGTGGGGCTATCAGAGGAGGTAATTACGTGAATCAAAATTGGTATAATCTACAAGCAGAAGAACTAGGAAAAGCCATGGCCATGCAGGGATATAGTGTGCCTATTCCCCAAATATTTTATTACGATTACCAATCAGAGATCGGAGACAATGTGGCCCAGTTTATTGATCACACCATGTTAAAGCCAGATGCGACTGTTGATCAAATTGAAGCTACAATTGAGGAGGCCGATACCTATCAGTTCGCATCTGTATGTATTCATCCGCGGTATGTGGACGTAGCTAAAGAGCGATTAAAGGATAGTTCGGTCGCAGTATGTACTGTGGTCGGGTTTCCTTTCGG
>SKHL01000057.1 GCA_007116995.1 Limnochordia bacterium | reverse complement strand
TTCGCACTATAATTTATCTACACCTTGATTCCAGTCAATCATTTCGATATCACTAATCGCTGCTTCCCAACCCTCATTACCCAACTTGGTCCCTGCACGTTCTATGGCTTGCTCAATCGATTCTGTGGTAATAACTCCGAAAATAGTGGGTACCCCAGTATTCATTCCAACGGCAGCCACACCTTTAGACACTTCGGCACACACATAATCGAAATGTGGCGTATTACCACGAATCACTGCACCGAGACAAATCACAGCATCGAACTTACCTGACTTCGCTAATTTCTGGGCTATCATAGGAATTTCAAAGGCTCCAGGAACCCAAGCCACTGTAACATCTTCCTCATCGCCACCATGACGCCGGATCCCATCTAGAGCACCATCAAGCAATCGGGTGGTGATAAAATCATTGAAACGAGCAACTACTATAGCAAACCGTCGACCATCAGCTTTAATGAATCCTTCTACTGTCTTATATCGCATTGTTCCATCTCCTTTTATTGTTTTCTTTTTGCGTTACCGCAGATGTCCTAATTTGGATTTTTTCGTTTCTAAGTACAGCTCATTCTCCGGATTTTCCTTAATAACAATAGGTACCCGCTCTACTATTTTTAATCCATACCCTTCTAACCCTACTAATTTCCGAGGATTATTCGTCAATAACCGAATGGTTTTTACACCAAGGTCCTTCAGAATTTGGGCTCCAATTCCATAATCCCGCATATCAGCGGGAAAACCTAATTCTAGATTGGCTTCCACAGTATCACGCCCTGCTTCTTGCAACTCATAGGCCTGCAGTTTTGGTCCTAACCCGATACCCCGTCCCTCTTGTTGTAAGTATACAAGAACACCTCTTCCTTCCTGGACAATCTCGTGCATCGCTTGATCCAGTTGATCTCCACAATCACAGCGCAACGACCCAAACACATCACCCGTTAGACATTGGGAATGCACTCGCAATAATACCCGTTGGCCATCGCCAATATCTCCATGTACCATAGCCACATGAACCTGATTATCTAGCTTGCTACGGTATCCAAAGGCTTGAAACTCTCCCCATTTAGTAGGCAAGCGAGGTGCGGCCACTTTTTCCACTAGCATCTCGGTTTTTCGCCTATATGCAATTAGATCTTTAATTGTCGCCAGTGACAATCCATGGGTTTTCGCGAACTCAGTGAGCTCGGGTAACCGAGCCATTGTCCCATCCTCTTGCATCACTTCACAGATAACACCAGCTGGATAAAGACCTGCCAGCTTAGCCAAGTCCACAGCAGCCTCGGTATGGCCGGCTCGGTGTAGCACTCCACCCTCCTTGGCAGATAGTGGAAATATGTGCCCAGGTCGTCGTAGTTTTTGTGGTGTAGTATCCCTTTGAACAAGCGCTTTCACGGTCACGGCCCTTTCATGAGCAGAAATACCAGTAGTAATCCCTTCCATTGCATCCACAGACACAGTAAAGGCTGTCTGCATCGTATCCTGATTATCAGTCACCATCGGGCGTAGTTGCAGTTGTTCGCAACGTTTAGCCGTTAAGGGCACACAAATCAAACCTTTGCCATATGTGGCCATAAAGTTTATTACTGCTGGAGTTGCATGCTCCGCAGCCACTATAATGTCTCCCTCATTTTCTCGATCTTCATCATCCACAATCACCACCATCTTACCTCGGCGGATCTCTTCAATCACTTGCTCAATTTTTGCAAACATCCGATTTCCCTCCCGATCTACATAAAGCCAAACTGCTGCAACTTCTCCATGGTTACACCTGTCTGTTTCTTGTCGCGATTTAACATACTAGCCACATACTTACCTAGAATATCCGTTTCCACATTAACCAGATCTCCTGGGATTTTCTCACCTAGAATTGTTGCTGATGCAGTATGTGGAATTAATGATACCACCACAGAATTCCCATCTAGTCGCGCAATGGTTAAGCTAGTACCGTCTAGGGCAATCGACCCCTTAGGAACGAGATACGCCATCAGATGCTCCGGCACTTGAATGGAATACCAGATAGAGTTATGCTCTCGAACAATACTAGTAATCCGACCAATATCATCAATGTGGGCAGTCACCCAATGCCCTCCTAGGCGTCCACCCACTTGCAACGCTGGTTCTAAATTTACTGCTGAGCCGACGTCTAACTGTTTCAAGGCTGTCTTGTTTAATGATTCCACCATAATGTCGGCGGTAAATGAGTTCCCATAGATATTAGCGGCCGTTAAACAAACCCCATTAACCGCGATGCTATCACCCACTCTTGCATCCTCAAGAACCTGCTTACATTCAATGGTTAGCTGACAAATCTGAGGTCCTTGTTTCCAGCCTACTACCTTGCCAATTTCCAATACAATCCCCGTAAACATATAGACCACTCCTAACTAACTCCAACTTGGATATCCCTCAAAACAAAAATCCTCTCCTACCTGACGGAGCTGGACAGATTTAAGCGCAGTAGCCTCCATCATCCATTGGTAATGAAGAGGTCCAAGTACACTTAACCCGTCCCTTCCCACCAATTTTGGTGCCATATACATCTGCACTTTATCTATGGCCTTGGCTTGCCAAAAACCTGTGGCAAGTGTTGGCCCTCCTTCTAGCATAACTGAAGTGATCCCTTGTTGGCCTAAACATGATAGCACCCAGTTAATATCTATGGTTGGATCGGGAGCATGCACCACCGTTACTTCACTACTGTCAGTTGTTTCCACCTGGACATCTTGGCCTACAACCCAGATCACTGGACTAAACTCACTAGAATTGAGTATTTTAGCAGTTATTGGTATTCTGCCACGTCCATCCAAAATAATCCGTGTTGGCTGCGTCAGTCTTTCAGGTAAAGGCCTGGCCGTTAACAGGGGATCATCATGAATTATCGTCCCACTACCTACCATAATCCCATCCAACATAGCCCGAGTCCTGTGTACTTCAGCTCTGGCTGGTTTACCAGTGACCCAGCGAGAGTCACCGGTTCCTACAGCTACCTTGCCATCCATGGAACAGGCTGCTTTCCACAGAACGAACGGTTTTTTCGTAGAGATATACTTGATAAAAATCTCATTAATCGATCTCGCCTGCTGCTCACAAACACCTCCAACAACCTCAATGTCAGCATCTAATAGCTGTCTCATCCCTTTTCCTGCCACTTTCGGATTTGGATCCTCCATTCCCACCACCACACGGGAAATACCAGCTGCAATAATCCGCTCTGTACAAGGAGGTGTTCTCCCATAATGACAACAAGGCTCTAGATTAACATATAAGGTCGCACCTTGTGCTCGTTCACCGGCCGCCTCGAGTGCCCACACTTCCGCGTGACGTCCTCCAGCTTTTTGATGATACCCCTCTCCAATGACCTGATTATCCTTGACTATCACCGATCCCACCAAGGGATTCGGTGATGTCAGTCCTCTGCCGCGCATCGCAAGATCTATACAACGTTGCATCCAGACCTGATCCATCCCATCACCCGCTTCTTAGGAAACTATTGATAACGAGAAAAACATATAGCCGAGAATCCATTACTCGCCAAGTTAATAGTCTCTCAAAGAACAATATGTCCTTCTCTTAGTGGTAA
>SKHL01000300.1 GCA_007116995.1 Limnochordia bacterium | reverse complement strand
TTCACAGATTAAACGCAAAAAAATAAGCCCCTATCCGGGGCTATTCTATGCTTAGCTAGAGTATTATCGCATCCACTGGACAAGAATCAGCCGCTCCCTCACAGCAGTTGCTATCGTCGCAGTCTGCATCTTCGATCACGTGAGCCAATCCGTCATCTTTCATCTCAAAGACTTCAGGGCAAAGCTCGGCACACAGACTACAGCCAATACAAAGATCAAAATCAACCTTTGGATCTGCCAAATCAATTCCTCCTTATAGCACAACTACTACAGTTGTTAGAATCTTAATTAAGTTCCTCGAACATATCTTTCCCCACACCACACTCTGGACATACCCAATCATCAGGTAGGTCTTCGAATTTTGTGCCAGCTGCCACATCCTGCGTGGCGTCGCCCTCTGCGGGATCATAAATGTAGCTACAAACCGTGCATTCCCATTTCGCCATAATCTTCACCCTCCTTAAAGCTCTTAGTAATTGCCAATATCAGTAGTATATGTGCTTTATAGAAAAACATTCTATAACACTCTAGTTTCCGCTCCGCAAATGAGATGGAACAGAAATCCCATACGCTTTATACATTTCCTCAATAATTATCTGTGTTAGATCAACTCCACCATAAACAATAGTGTTATTCGGCAGAACAACACTAATACCTTTTGCATCCGCAACCATTGCGATAAACGTTTGGAGGGATTGAATAATAGATACCCGTAATGTGTCAGCATATTCATCTAGTTGGTCTTCATACTCTGTAGCTAGCTGTTGCCGGGTCTGTTCGTCTTCAATGTCTGCGATCTGTTCCTCAAATTCTGCTGTTAATTTGGATGCAATCTCCTGTAAGTCTGCATTCTTGCTTGTATACTCCGGATGAGCACTAAATAAAACCTCAAAATTTACGTAACCTACGGTTGCCGCCGCGACACTTTGGGGCAAAGATAAACTCAGTAAGACTAAGATGATTCCAGTTAAGACAATACTTTTCCTCATAAATAATCCTCCTCAAAATTTGGTAATACGTGTATACTTCCACCTATGGGCTTTAATTCCTCCCACATAATGAGAAAACACAGAGATCATGGTTAAAGCGAAACGAGTAGGAGTTAGGTTCCCAAATCGCTTTTATTGTTGCTTGTTCTTTTCATCTAACGCTAGTTTCGCTTCCACCACATCAGCAAGAGTTGTATCTCCTAATACATCTAGTAAGGCCGCTTGAGCCCGAGCCCAAATGGTGTGCAGTGGACAGCTCTCCTGATGGTTACATCCGTCATCCTTTGTTAAACAGCGTGTAATAGCCATCGGTCCCTCAATCAGTTCCACAACTTCTCGAACCGTGATCTTATGAGGATCTTTCAGTAGCCTAACACCACCACCGGGTCCTCGTACTCCCTCGACCCAACCTTGGGTTCCTAACACAGCAATAATCTGTGGCAAAAAGTTAGTTGGAATGTTCTCGCGAGTGGCTACCTCTTTAGAGGATATATACTCACCGGGATTGATGGCTAGTTCAACAAGGGCACTGATAGCATATTCAGCTTTTTTTGTAACCTCCATCAATCTACCCCTTTCTTGACTGCTTTGTCCTAACTTAAATTATACTTTCCAGAAAAATGAATGTCAATAAGGGATTCCAGTATTTAGAAGTCTTATGCCTTCGGCTCACTGCGATTAAGGATTGGCTAGTCTGTGGTGAGTAAGCGTTTTTAGCGTAATCTCCATAAAGAGAATAGGAAAAGCCCAGTTCTGACAATGGTTCTGTGAGTTGTTCAGATAATACGACCTTGGGGAGGTAGTGCTCGGGTTAAAAAGTCTACTACCCCCTGCTTATAAGGAAATACTAGATCATAATAGGTACTTAACTGTTGATAGAACATCGGTTAGCTCATCTAAGAATTATGATGAGCACTCTGATCGAACACCAGATATCGTCGCGGGTAAGGGATTTCTATGCCATGTTGATCGAAGGCCACCTTAATGCGTTTCCGTATGTCGCGCCCTATGGCCCATTGCGTCAAGGGTTTCGTTTTCGCCATGGTCATCAGCTTTACTCCCGAGTCCCCTAAGTCTTGCACGCCAAGCACCTTGGGTCCGTCTACAATGTCGCTGACCTCTTCCGCGACCTGAGCGAATAATTGTTCCAAAACACCAATAGCTTTATCGACATCGACCTCGTAAGCAATATCTACCTCGACCAAGACCCGCATGGCTTCACCCATGTGATTGGTCACTGTCTTAACCTCGCCATTCGGTATTATATGTAGTTCACCGCCAAAGTCTCGAATTTTGGTGACTCGTAATCCGATTTCCTCCACTAACCCGCCCACACCAGTAATCGTCACATGATCACCCACATCGTACTGATCCTCTAAGACAATAAAGAATCCTGTAACCACATCACGTACTAGATTCTGGGCACCAAAACCTATGGCTACTCCACCAATACCAGCAGCAGCCACCAGAGACCCTGTGTTAATGCCAATTCGTTCTAGGATCATCACAATAGCAATAAAAGAAATAAGATAACTTAGTCCGTTCTTTATCAACCCACTAATTGTTCTTACTCTTGGTTGATCCTGGTACGGCAGTAATCGATCGACCCAGCTCTTCATGATTTTAATCGTAATTACACTGATCACCAAAATTGCAATAATCGTAAAGGCTACTCGTCCCATCGTACCTGCCAACTCAATCATATTTTTTTCACTAAATAAAGCCAACAAAGTGTTCCACACTCCTTCTCACTTGTCGTCGGACAGTCTAATGCTAAAACGGATATCCTTATATTACCATTACCTCTGAAGAAAGTCACGTGTCGCTAAAATATAGGCTCCGATAAATTATGTATTAGACCTTGATGTTCATGATATAATTAGGTATGAATAACAAATTGTGGACTAGATGAATTTCTACTTGCTATCTGCACTCATAATTGTTAAAATATGGTTAACCTCAAAAGGAGGATAAGATGATGGAACGAATAGGAATTATTGATCTCGGATCGAATTCAGTGCGCTTAGTTATAATAGACATTACAGGAAATGGCGCTTACTCGTTAAAAGAGAACCTAAAGGAAACGGTCCGCTTAATCGGTAGCGCTGATAAAAATGGTATTCTATCAGAATCGTCAATAGACTATGCCGTGGAGACCATTAGATTATTTACAAATTTTTGTCAAGCCCGCAAGGTTGGTCACATTATCGCTGTGGCCACCGCAGCAGCTAGAAGAGCCGGAAACCGCCAGGTACTGCTGGATCAGATCCAGGCCACAACGAACATTCAATTCAAGATACTCTCCGGCGATGAGGAGGCTCGCTTAGGCTACCTTGGTACAGTCAATATTATGCCTCAAACCCATGGTCTAATGGCTGATCTTGGAGGGGGATCTCTTAAGCTAGTTTCTTTTGCGGATCGTATCGCCCAGAGCATAGCTCACCAGCCATTTGGGGCCGTTACATTAACCAATGCCTACCAAACCGAGGATAAACCAACAACAGAGAATCTGAACAATCTAGACCAATTTCTAGTATCATCCTACAGAACCCTTCCTTGGGTACAAGGGTCAGAACCGATTATTGGTGTAG
>SKHL01000069.1 GCA_007116995.1 Limnochordia bacterium | reverse complement strand
GCCTTTCTCCCTATTTCGCTAGTCCTCTCACATTTTTCGGGAGTGATATAGATGATTTCCTATGCTAGGAGGTGAAATAAATGGCTGTACGTATTCGATTAAAGAGAATGGGTGCAAAAAGACGTCCGTTTTACAGATTGGTTGTTGCGGATTCGCGGGCTGCTCGTGATGGACGGTTCATTGATACATTAGGAACCTATAATCCAATTGCCGAACCTGCTGAAATTAATGTTGATGCAGAGAAAGCAGTAGATTGGTTGCTTAAAGGCGCTCAACCTTCAGATACAGCGAAGGCGCTACTAAAGAAGAGTGGTGTAATGGACAAGCTCGCAAGTACACGGAACGAAGGATAGGAGGCATCCTCAATGAAACAATTAGTAGAATTCATTGCCAAATCCCTCGTTGATAACACAGATGTGGTATCAGTAACTGAAGTTGACTCAGGCCACGAAGTAGTATATCAAATTCGAGTGGCAGACGAGGATATGGGCAGAATTATTGGTAAACAAGGCCGAATTGCCAAAGCCATTCGAACTGTGACGAAAGCAGCTGCCACAAAAAAAGGTGTAAAAGTCCAAGTCGAAATTCTTGAGTAATGTGAGGCCAGCTATGGAATTACAGTGGATACTGATCGGTGAAATTGTTTCTACACAGGGTATTCGCGGGGAAGTGCGTGTAGTTATACACACAGAGTTCCCAGAACGGTATACTACCATGCCAACAGTTCATCTGTTTGCTAGTGAAAGTACCGGTCCAGAAAAAACCTTGGCTGTTGAGAATTGCCGATTTCATAGGAACTTTGCAGTTTTAAAACTAGCAGGTATCGATACCATGAATGACGCTTTAGAGTTGAAGGGAATGGCGATAAAGGTCCAGCAAGAGGAATTAGTTTCCTTACCTCCTAACCGCCATTATATCTTTCAACTGATTGGGCTTAACGTTGTCACAATTCATGGTCTCCATGTCGGACAGGTCACCGATGTGTTACAGCAATCTGGTGTAAACGACATTTATGTAGTAAAACCAGTAGCAGGAATAACCAAATTAAGAGAAGTTCTCATACCGGTTATTGATGATGTTGTTCTTGATATAGATACTGAAAACCACCAAATAACAGTCAATCTACTTGATGGATTGCTTGAATAGGAAACGAATACCATGCGGATAGATATCTTAACTCTTTTTCCATCCATGTTTGCTGAGCCCTTAAATACAAGTATCCTTGGACGGGCCCAAGCAGACAGAAAGCTCAAGCTAGGGATTTGGAATATTCGAGACTATTCCCTGAATAAACATAGGGTGGTTGATGACACTCCCTACGGTGGCGGAGCAGGTATGGTGCTAAAACCAGATGTAGTCGTTGCCTGCATTGAGCATGTAAAAACAGTTAATTCTGGTCCAGTTATTTATATGTCTCCCCAGGGAGAATCCTTTAGTCAAACAAAAGCTAAAGCATTAGCCGATTTGGCGGAGTTCATTATCCTATGCGGTCACTATGAGGGTCTGGATGAACGGGTTCTAGAACACTGGGTAGATCAGGAAATTTCCATTGGAGATTATGTCCTTACAGGTGGAGAAATCCCAGCTATGGTAATAGTTGATGCAGTTAGCAGAATGATCCCTGGTGTGTTAGGGCATGCAGAGTCAGCCCAAACCGACTCCTTTTACCAAGGTTTATTGGAGCATCCTCACTATACTCGACCCGCTGATTTTCGGGATCTACAGGTACCTATGGTGCTTATGAGCGGACATCATGACAATATTCGTCGGTGGCGATTGAAAGAATCTCTACGGCGTACCTTAATTCGTCGTCCAGACTTATTGCAAGAGCGCCAGTTAACCAAGGAAGAGAATGACCTGCTAGCAGAGTTACATAGAGATAAAGATAGTGAAAGGAGGTAAGTAGCATGAATTTGATAGAAGCTATTGAAAAAGATCAGCTCAAAACCAATGTCCCTGAGTTTCGTAGCGGTGACAGTGTAAGAGTTCATGTAAAAGTTGTCGAGGGTAGTAATGAAAGAATTCAGATTTTTGAAGGTGTGGTTCTACGGCGCATGGGAACCGGAATCAGTGAACTTTTTACAGTTCGGAAGGTATCTCAAGGGGTAGGAGTAGAGAGAACATTTCCAGTCAACTCACCTAGAATAGAGAAGATTGAAGTTATTCGTCATGGTAAAGTACGTAGGGCTCGTCTCTATTATTTACGGAAACGTTCAGGTAAGTCAGCTCGAATTAAAGAACGTCGTCGTTCATAATCATAAGGGAGTGGATGCACTCCCTTTCCTTTTGATTAATATCATAGTATAAACGTTCAAAAGGAGTGTTGTCTGTGAACCGAACAGAGATTAGAGAGTATGTAGAAGCATTTGTGATTGCAGTTGTTCTGGCCTTATTTATTATAACCTTTCTCGCCCAATCTTTTCTCGTTCAAGGTAGCTCCATGGAGCCTAACCTCCACCATGGCCAGAGATTAATGGTGGATAAGCTTTCTTACCGCTTTAATAAACCTAGGCTTGGTGAGATTGTGGTATTTCGTTATCCTGCGGATCCACGCAGAAAATTTATCAAACGAATTATTGGCCGTCCAGGTGATGAGATTCATATCGAACGGGGTTACGTTTATCTTAACGGAAAGCGGATAGAAGAGACAGAAGTCAACGGTCCTACCTATGGTGCATTCTCTAGAGACTACGGACCCGTGATAGTCCCTGATGATAGTTTTTTTGTGTTAGGAGACAATAGAAGAAATAGCGATGATAGTCGCTACCCGGATGTAGGGTTTGTGCCCTCTAATATGCTAGTGGGTAAAGCGCTAGTTGTCTATTGGCCTGTTAATACAGTTGAGCTACTTAGTAGAACTGATATTTTTATTAAGTTAGAGTAAATAGGAGGTCCACATGGACATTCAATGGTATCCCGGACATATGGCTAAGGCAAGGCGAGAAATTCTACTCAATTTAAAACTCGTCGATTTAGTGATTGAACTAACCGATGCCCGTGTACCTAAGAGCAGTCGTAATCCTGATATTCCAGAGATCCATGGCAAGCCCTATGTACTTGTAGCAACTAAGACTGATCTTGCAGATCCTAAACGTACGAAAGCTTGGGTGGATTTTTGGCGCACTAATCGGGAGAAAGTTGTGCTCTTAGATGTACTAACGGGAAAAGGCTTTCGCGAGTTAGAGCGAGAAATAAAAATAATTACGCCGAGCTTAAAGCGAACACCGCGAGCCTTGATTGTTGGCATTCCAAATGTAGGCAAGTCATCTCTGATCAATAAACTAGCCGGTAAAAGCAGCACTAAAGTAGGTGCTAAACCTGGTATTACTCGAGGCAAGCAATGGATAAAGGCAGCCGGATTACAGCTATTAGATACTCCGGGAATTCTCTGGCCTAAATTTGCAGATCAAGAAACAGCCTACAAGTTAGCTTCGGTGTCAGCTATTCGTGATGACATATCTGACTGGGAGGAATTAGCTGAGTGGTTATTGAAAACCCTAGTTAAGCATTATTGGATACCGTTATCCCAGCGATATAAGCTAACCTCGCCGGAAGCTGATTTGCTAGCATTAATTGGATCCAAAAGAGGTTGTTTACGCGCAGGAGGAATCATCGACCGCAGACAAGCAGCTCAAGTTGTTTTGCAGGATTTTCGCTCTGGTCGTTTAGGGAGGATATCATTAGAGGTACCAAATGGAGAGGACGAGTAATCAGTCAATGCGAGCACTTGAAACCGAATTAATCACTAATGGTTATAACTATATCATTGGAGTTGACGAAGCAGGTCGCGGTCCTTTAGCTGGTCCAGTGGTGGCCGCAGCTGTCTCATTACCTAGAGATCTAACCTTAGATAACATCAAGGATTCCAAGGCCTTAAGCCCACAGAAACGGATAAAGAGCTACGAAGAAATATCACGGTATGGTCAAATTGGAATCGGTTTGGCTTCTCCCCAAGAAATCGATACATATAATATCTTGCAGGCGAGTCTGTTGGCCATGAAACGTGGCATTAGCAAGATACATCCATCTCCAGACATCTGCTTAATTGATGGCAACCAACGAATTCCTGGCTTATATATAGAACAGCGCCTCATTGTACGTGGTGACGCTACCCAATATCTAATCGCAGCCGCCAGTATCATCGCAAAAGTTCATCGGGATACCTTAATGGAACAATACCATTTAGAGTATCCAGAGTACGGATTTGCCCAGCATAAGGGCTACCCAACGAAAGAACATATCCAAGCACTAGGAGAGTTTGGACCCACCCCCATTCATCGTCATTCTTTTCAGCGCGTAAAGCGAGGTAATATATCATGAGATTTTCTTCGTTAGACAAACTAACACCATCGATGTATTTAGCTCGACCGATTTATGCTGATGACGGACGAGTCTTATTAAACGCTGGTATTAAACTGACATCTTCCTATATCCTGAAGTTACATACTCTGGGGATTCCTGGAGCATATATTAGCCATGATATACTAACAGAAGTTAATCCACCCGAAGCCATCTGCCAACAGACAAGAGAGAACGCGATTAGTGAATTACGAAATGTTTTTCAGTCCATTCAGTTAGGAAAAACCTTTGATATGGGTAAGATAAACCAAAGTGTCAATGATATCATAGATGATTTGTCCAGTAATTCCCAGATTTTAGTTAATCTTACAGATATCCGTAGTTTTGATGGATATACCTTCTCTCACTCAATAAATGTGTGTGTGTTGTCAATTATTTTAGGAAAAAAATTTAAACTAAACGAGTTGCAGCTTAAGGAACTAGCTATTGGTGCTATTTTACATGATGTGGGTAAAATCGGTGTTTCTGAACAGATTATCCAGAAACCTGGACCGTTAACATCAGAGGAAATGGATGAGGTACAACAACATAGTCAATACGGGTGGCAGGTTCTGCGACATCATCCAGAGATTTCTCTGCTAAGCGCACATGTTGCATTTCAGCATCATGAACGCCCAAATGGTAAAGGGTATCCTCGCGGTCTTGACGATAAGAATACCGCCCTATATGCAAAGATTGTAGGGGTAGCCGATGCCTACGATGCCATGACATCTCAGCGTGTTTATCGCGCTGGAATGCTTCCTGCTGAAGCCCTACGACTAATTAACCAACTGCGGGACATTCAGTTTAACAGACAAGCAGCAGACTACCTGTTAGAATCCGTGGCTCCATTTCCTGTGGGTTCTTTAGTTACACTCAATAACCGTGAGGTTGGTCTTGTTGTCGATGTGAATCAAACAGAACATACACGACCAGTTGTACGCTTATTATATCAAGCAAATGGTAAACGCTTCACAGATAACCGTGAAGTGGACTTAGCAAAAAACCAGAACCTTACAATTGTTGAGGCATCCCAATGAATATCGAAAAAGGGAAGATTGGTGAGGACGTCGCTTGTGGATATCTACAAGAAAAGGGCTTAAAACTGCTAAAGCGTAATTATCGCACGCCTTACGGTGAGATTGATCTTATTATGCGAGATGGAAATGTCCTTGTTTTTGTTGAAGTGAAATATCGAACATCAGATCACTGGGGTGATCCCCTAGAATCTGTGAATCGGCGTAAACAGTATAAAATCCAGTCTGTAGCCGACCATTATCTTTATTGTTACGGTACAAATAGTCTGTGTCGGTTTGATGTTGTTGGCATTCTTAAAGACGAGATTAACTGGGTGAAAGGGGTATTCTCATGAGAATAAAAGTTTTAGTTGTTTTATGGACCTTGTTAGTAATCGGTTCTGTCTCCATGGCAAGTAGTGCTACAAATCCGTTTTCCGTTGATGCTCAGGTGGGTTTATTATTTGACTTTGACTCGGATCAAGTGCTTTTTTCACAACAGGGTGGGGAACCATGGGTCCCAGCCAGTTTAGTCAAGGTTATGACAATGTATGTAGCCCTTGACCGAATTGCCGAGGGAACGATAGCATTAGATGATACTACAGTGATTAGTGAAGCAGCTTGGCGAATGAGTGGATCGCAGATGTTTCTAGAAGCAGGGGAGAAAGTGGATATAGAATCTCTTCTGTTCGGTGTAGCTGTTGTTTCTGGTAATGATGCTTGTGTAGCCATAGCCGAAGCGATGGCTGGAACTGAGCAACTATTTGTGCGGTGGATGAATGATAAAGCAGCTTTGCTCAATTTAGATCTGCACTTTGTGGATGTCCATGGGTTATCGGAAGATAACCGGATTACTGCAAAGGATTTTGCCTTGCTTGCCCATAATTATATAACAGATCATCCCGATGCACTTCAATACCACCAACAGCGAAGTTTTGGTTACCAACCTCGATCTCGAACTCAACCCATTTTTCAGAATAACCGGAATGGGCTGCTATGGAGGTTTGAGGGGGCTGACGGGCTAAAAACCGGCTTCTTAAGCAAATCTGGATATAATCTAGTCGCCACGGCCAAACAAGATGATCGTCGATTAATTGCCGTCGTGTTAGGTGCTGACAGTGAACGAAAACGAGAAGATGAAGTGACCAAACTTTTAAACTTTGGTTTTCGCAGTTTTGAAACCGTCAAGATCACACAACTCTTACCTGAAGAACAGACCAGGGTATACAAAGGACGAGAAAGAACCGTACCATTTGTTCCTGAAAATCTGTTGGTTACGTTTCCCCGAGGTACTCGAGCAGCCCTTCAAATTGACACAGTCTTAGAATTGGTAGAAGCTCCTGTTGAGGTAGGTGATCCGGTGGGTGAAGTTGTGGTGTCTCATGATGATATAGTACTCCGCCGCACACCTCTAGTTGCTGCGGAAGCTATAGCTAGAGGAAATATATTTCGAGTCGTATTCGATTCCTTAATCATCTTCTTTAGCAACCTGATTCAACTGCCCTAGCCGTAAACCAGTACTCAAAGATGCTACATTCCAAACTCATGGGTTGGACTTACGATTTTCATCGTTTCAATGGTGACAGTTAACGTTTTCCAACGATCTAGGCATTTTTCCAGTATTCCAAAATTTCCTCTAACAGGCATATAGTACATATTTCTTTAATTAATTAGAGGACTATTGCGAGTTTCGCAGAACTTTTTTATAAAGATTATCATAATCAGCAGGTAATGGGAGATTCGCAAAGGGGAAATGAATATGGTTTTAGATGAACTGGACCAGCAAATCCTACGCTATTTACAGGATGATGGAAGAACTAGCTATGTTGCGCTAGCTAACCTGCTTGGCGTTTCTGAAGGGACGATTCGTAAACGTATTAGAAAACTTGAGCTCAGCGATGTCCTGCAGATTGTAGGCGTTACTGATCCTTTCAAGATCGGATTGGATACCGTGGCATTCCTATGGCTAGAGATTAAAAGAGGAATGCTCGAATCCGTTATTGATGAACTAAAGCGAATAGTCCATGTTCGCTATTTAGTCGTAGCAACCGGATCCCATGATCTAGTGGCAACTGTAGTGCTGCCAAGTCGGGAGAAGCTGATTGACTTGCTTAACGAACAGCTTCCAAAAATACCAGGAATTATTAGCACTGAGACCTCTATCGTACTACAAGTTCATAAACAAATTCATAACTGGATTCCGTTTAATGATACTGATCAACGGCGGAAATCAATAGAAATCCCAGATTAAGGGAGGGAAATGAATGTCACACTACTTAGATGACATTGACCGCCAGATTATTAAGCTATTACAGAAAGATGGACGGATGCCCTTCTTGGCCATTGCTAACGAACTTGGACTAGCTGAAGGTACCATCCGTCGCAGAGTTGCCCGCTTAATTGAGGAGAAAACATTACAGATTGTCGGTGTTACCGATCCACTTAAGGTAGGTATGCATACAGTAGCGATTGTAGGTATGAAAGTAGAGCGGAGCCAAATTGAAAATATTACAAATGCCTTAAAGAACATGTCTGAAGTCCGCTATGTAGCCTTAGCCACTGGAAACTATGACTTAATCATAGAAATTGTAGTTCGTAGCAATGATGAGTTACTTACATTCTTAATCGGTAAATTAGGAGACATTCCTGGGATTTTAAACACAGGCACTTCATTAGTGTTAAAAGTTGCTAAACAAAACTTCACCTGGGGTCCTGAGGAATAACCTTAGAATACCTGCAATGCTTCCCATCGATATTGTAGTGCTTCCGCGACTTGTGGAATGCCTATTGGGGCTTGTTGATCAAGAGTCCCAATTGTTTTTGCTACTCGTAAGGTTTTATAATACCCTCTTGCCGACAATTTCAGGCGTTTATGTGCTTGGTTGAGGAAATTTTCCCCCTCTTCGGACAATTCTATCTGGTCTAAGTCCTGAGTTTTCACAGTCGAACATTTTAAGGGTGTAACAAGAGTAGGCAATGAACATGTATCATCTAGAGATTGTGGATGTAATTCTTCCGCTTTAATGGGTTGAAGAAACATGAATAGATCAATACGATCTAATAGTGGTCCCGTTAGCTTTTTCTGGTACGACCTAATCTGGTGATAGCTACAACGACACTCATGTTCATTGTCACCTAAGTAACCACATGGGCACGGATTCGTTGTACCGACAAGAAGAAAATTGGCTGGGAAGGTGACTCGTTGGTTAATTCGAGAGATGGATATTGTCTTAGTTTCTAAGGGCTCTCTCAAGGCTTGCAGAGCTTGTGTGTTAAATTCTAGAAGTTCATCTAGTAACAATATACCATTATGCGCTAAGCTTATCTCACCTAGGTGTACTTGCTGTCCACCACCAATTAAACCTGGAATCGATATGGTATGATGGGGACTACGAACCGGACGAGTTTGCACTAAACCAGAATTGGAATCTAATAGGCCAGCGTTACTATATATTTTCGTAACCTCGATAGCTTGCTCGTGTGTTAAAGGTGGTAGTGCGTTTATCAGTGATTGTGCTAATATTGTTTTTCCACTACCAGGAGGACCCATCAGTAAGCTGTGATGTCCACCGTAAGCAGCAATACGTAACATTCGTTTCGCCGCACTGAGACCCTGAATGCGTGTAAAAACGGCTGTGGGTTGTTCCGGGGAAAACCTTGGTTGTTTTAAGGGATTGGGTTTCACGGGTCTACAGAAGAAATCCACTGCTTGTTCTAGGGAAGAAGCAGTATAGACTCTTTTGCTTTGCGCGGCAGCCTCGAATCCATTTTCCGTAGGGATTAGCAGTGATTTGTTTAGCTCATCAGCTAAACCAGCTAAGCTCAAACTTCCGTTTATTGGACGAATTCTACCCCCTAGGGATAACTCACCGGCGATGATATAGTTTTCTAACTGCTCAGATTTAAATTGACCAAGAGCAGCTAGAATTCCAAGAGCAATAGGTAGGTCAAATAGGGATCCATCTTTTTTTATTCCAGCAGGAGCAAGATTTACCGTTATCCGTTGTAATGGAAACTCATAGCCAGAATTTTTTATCGCTGCTCGTACTCGATCTCGACTTTCACGTACAGCCATCCCAGCTAAGCCTACCATGTCAAAACAGGGTAATCCAGCACGTACATCAATTTCAATTTGTACATTTACAGCTTGCAGCCCCACAATCGTTCCACAATGAACAGAAATCATAGCAACGCCTCCTAAAGTAATTTTAAATATCAGAATTCTCGCTTTATCGGAATATTCCTGCGTAACATAGAAATGTTTTAGGATGGAATCCTAAGTAAGGGGTTCAAGAAAATGAGCTCTCTCTATATCAGACATCCCGAGGCTAGCTTTTAATGTCATAAAACATCGTCTCAACGTAAGGAGACTGTCTGTGAGAGGAGTTGCAACATGGATTTCGAAGTGGGTAGTACTCGCATCTATAACTGCGGTATATGTAATGTAGATACCCCACACAGTATCAAGGGTCATATAGGAGAAACGTATGGGATTATCTGCACGAACTGCAGTTCAGGTGCTCTTGTTAACGAACTAGACTTGCGAATCTATCAGCTGAAGTGGGAAGAAGAATTACGGGAGATCCTGGATAGTCTAGTCGAACAATCATTTGGATGTGATGAGGAAAATTAAACTATAGGAGGTAACCAAAGGTGAAATGGAGTTCACGTGATTATTTAATTGCATTTAACATGATTCGTGGTATAGGAGATCGTCGATTACAACATTTACTTGACTCCTTCGGTACACTAGAGCAGGCTTGGAGCAGTAGCGACCAAGAGCTATCTAGTGTACCTAGCTTTGGGAGAAAACTAGCTAAACAGATAGTTGCACAACGGGAACAAATCGATCCCATCGCCGAGCAACAATGGGCCATAAGAAATCAGATAAAAATCTTTACCTATCTTGATTCAGAATATCCCGAGGGGCTAACGCATCTCGCACCTTATCTGCCAGTAATCTATTGTCTGGGTCAGGTCCCTAAGGAACTAGGAGTCGCCGTTGTCGGGACACGCAAGCCTACTCTTGTCGGCAAAAAACAAGCGTATCAGTTCGCCCAGCAGTTAGCCCAACATAACATCCCGGTAATTAGTGGACTCGCGCGTGGAATTGATACCCAAGCGCATGTTGGAGCTTTGGCAGCAAAGGGTAGAACCATTGCTGTGCTAGGATCTCCGCTTAACTACATATATCCCCAGGAGAATCGCAACCTCGCCAAACAAATCATCCAATCAGGCTGTTTGATTTCTGAATTTTCCAGAAACACTCAGGTTCGTCCAGGTAACTTCCGTCAAAGAAATCGAATCATTAGTGCTCTGTCTAAAGGTGTCCTAGTGGTTGAGGCTAACGAATCATCTGGAGCTTTGTCTACAGCGGCTGGAGCTAGAGATCTAGGGCGGGATGTCTGGGCTATTCCTGGTGAAATTCATCACCCCTTGCGGAGAGGAACGAATAGACTAATAAAAGATGGAGCAGGACTTGTGGAAACTATCGATGACATTCTCATTGGACTGGGAAGCATGTCCTTTAGTAATCCGGTTCCGCTAGATCCCTCGTCGAATAGCATACTTGAGTATATAAAACAAGGTTGTTCCCCTCAAGAGATTATTGAGAAAACGGGATTAGAGGCGAAGTATGTTTTTCAACAGATTAGTCTCCTAGAGGTTAACGGAGTACTGAGAGGGAATGGAGATTAATAGATCTATTACTACTAGCTGTTGCATTGCTAGAACAAAAAGATTATAATAGACTTCAATTAGTTATATTTTCCAATGGGAGCTGGAAGGAATGAAAGAACAAAGTAATGTTCAAATTACCACTGCGTTTGAATCGTTCTGGAATCGTCCGGATATACTAACAGCTGATGATTATAGGCTGGGACGAAGACCAATGCGCCTTTTTAGCCAGCGTGAAAGAGACTGCCTAAGTGTTAGTACACAAGGGTATTTATGGAGTCTGCTGCATGGCGGTATCGTCAATGCCGATGAGTTTGAAGCCTTCATGGCCCAACTAAGTCTTAATCATCTTCATCAGGATTTGACGGTTCAGGATGTATTGATTATCTTACAACGTGTATTAGCCGATCCCACCAGATTGCAACTAATAGCAAAAAATTTAATTCAGCATTGAAATAAGCACAGGAGGTGAGATTTTTGCCAAAGTCGCTAGTAATCGTAGAATCACCAGCAAAAGCAAAAACAATTGGTAAGTTCCTAGGTAGAAATTATGTAGTTAAGGCATCGATGGGACACGTTAGAGATCTACCCCGAAGTCAATTTGGTGTGGATGTTGAGAATGAGTTCGAGCCTAAATATATCACTATTCGTGGTAAAGGACCTATTCTAAAGGAACTGAAAGATGCTGCTAGAAAATTAGATCATGTGTTGTTAGCCACTGACCCCGACCGTGAAGGTGAAGCAATCGCTTGGCATTTAGCCAAAGCCTTAAAGGTAAATGAACATAATTGTCGGATTGAATTTCGCGAAATCACTAAGCAGGCGATTCAACAGGCAGTAAGGAATCCCAGGAATATTGCTGACAATTTGGTGTCTGCCCAACAAGCTAGGCGCATCCTTGATCGAATCGTCGGTTATAAGCTCTCGCCCCTCCTATGGGCAAAGGTGAAGAAGGGTCTTAGTGCGGGACGTGTACAGTCTGTAGCCGTACGCCTAATCTGTGATCGCGAAGCAGAAATTCAGGATTTCGTACCTGTTGAGTATTGGTCGGCCATAGCTTTGCTTCTTAACAGCGAACAGATGAGCTTTGAAGCTAAGCTATGGAAGTTCAAAAATAAGAAAATTGAGTTGAAAAATGAATCTGAAGCAAAAACCGTAGAGAGTGCTGTTAAGGGTCAACAGTGGGTAGTCGAATCAGTAACTCGTAAAGAGCGCAAGCGAAATGCTGCACCTCCCTTTATAACGAGCACGATGCAGCAGGAAGCCGCTCGCAAACTAAACTTTACAGCTAAGAAAACTATGCGTATCGCTCAACAGCTTTATGAAGGTCTTGATATTGGAGCTCAAGGGACCACTGGACTTATCACATACATTCGTACTGATGCTATGAGAGTTGCGACCGAAGCTAGCGAAGAAGCAAGAAATCTGATTCGAGATCAATACGGGAAAGAGTTTGTCCCTAAAAATCCGCCAACCTATCGATCAAAATCTGGCGCTCAGGAGGCTCATGAAGCCATTCGTCCAACTAGTGCCTTACGAACGCCTAAAGAGCTAAAGAAGTTTCTTAGTAGAGATCAACTACGCTTATATGGTCTCATCTGGCAACGGTTTGTCGCTAGCCAGATGACTCCAGCCATTATGGATTCTTTGACTATTGATATAAATGTAGCGGGTTATACATTCCGTGCTACCGGATCTACGCTTAAGTTCCCTGGTTTTATGCAAGTGTACGTTGAGGGCACCGATGAAATTGAGCAAAAGGAAGGGGTTCTTCCTGAAGTTGCTAAGGGAGATGTTCTTAAGAATAGGAAACTAGACCTAAAACAGCATTTTACGCAACCGCCCGCTCGCTATAATGAAGCTATGCTAGTGAAAACCTTAGAGGAAAAGGGGATTGGTCGTCCAAGCACCTATGCTCCGATTATTGATACTATTGTGCGGAGAGGGTATGTTATAATTGAAGAAAAACGATTCACACCTACTGAATTAGGAACAATCGTGCTC
>SKHL01000220.1 GCA_007116995.1 Limnochordia bacterium | reverse complement strand
TCCTTAGGGGCCCAGAATGCAGTGGGCGGTGGAGGTCGTTATGATGGGTTAGTGGAGGAGTGTGGTGGAAATCCGCAGCCAGCCGTGGGCTATGCCGTGGGATTGGAGCGGTTAATTCTTGCTCTAGAACAACAACCAGAGAGCATATTTACGATGGACAATCCAGCAGTTTACCTAGCCCATTTTGGAGGCGCAACCAAGCTAGTCGCTGTGAACATTGCCTATACACTACGGGCTCAAGGATTTTGGGTGGAGATGGATTATTTAGGGCGCAGTCTTAAGGCTCAGATGAAAGCAGCAAATAAGCTAAACTGTTCTAATGTCGTCTTAATTGGCGAGGATGAGTTAGCCGCGAATGTAGTCAAGATCCGTCGAATGGAGACTGGTGAAGAGACAGAGATAGCGATGAGTGAGATTGGGAAAGAATTGGCTAAAGCACGAGAGGAGCAAGTGTAGAGATGAGTTGGAAACGAACACACCTCTGTGGTGAACTAGATGCTAAGTTAGTGGAACAAAAGATTACATTAAATGGATGGGTAAATCGCCGTAGAGACCATGGTGGTGTTATTTTTGTTGACTTGCGAGATCGCACCGGTCTTGTACAGGTTGTTTTTAGTCCTGATGTGTTAACAACGACAGAATTTAGTGTAGCAGAAAAACTACGTAGTGAATTCGTCATTGCGGTGACAGGCACTATATGTTTACGCCCTTCAGGACAGGAGAATTCCAATCTAGCCACCGGTCAAGTAGAGATCTATGTGGAACAATTGGAGATTCTATCGGAAGCGAAAACCCCTCCATTTCCTGTAGATAAGGATATGGATGTAGATGAGAGCTTACGGCTTAAATACCGCTATTTAGACTTGCGGCGTAATCATTTGCAACAAGCCATTATTACTCGGCATAATGTGGTGCAGATTGTTCGTAATTTCTTAGAAAATCATGGCTTTCTGGACATAGAAACCCCCATGTTAACCAAATCCACACCGGAAGGGGCGAGAGATTATTTAGTACCAAGCCGGATCCACCCAGCCCAGTTTTACGCCCTACCTCAGTCACCTCAGATGTTTAAGCAGTTGCTGATGCTGGCGGGGTTTGAGAAGTATTACCAAATCGCTCGTTGTTTCCGTGATGAAGATTTACGGGCTGACCGTCAACCGGAGTTTACCCAAATTGATGTAGAGATGTCCTTTGTAGAGCCCGATGATGTAATGAATTTAATGGAGGATATGATAGTAAATGTATTCCAGCAGGTAACGAACAAATCTGTTAACCAACCAATCCAACGCATATCCTATCACGAGGCCATGACTCGCTATGGCTCGGATCGACCGGATACTCGCTTTGGTCTTGAATTAGTGGATTTGACAGAAGCTCTCAGCCATAGCAAGTTCAAAGTCTTTGCCAGCACAGTAGCTACTCAAGGTGTAATTCGGGGAATTAATCTAAAAGGTTGTGGAGAGACATTTTCCCGTGGAGATATCGACAAGTTAGTGGAACAAGCCACAGCATTCGGTGCGAAAGGTCTTGTTTGGTTTAGCCTTGGTGACACAGTAAAATCACCCATAGCTAAATTTCTATCGGAGAATGAGATATCTTCTATAGTGCGCACCATGCAGGGAAATCCTGGGGACATTTTGATTCTTATTGCAGATAAAGAAGAAGTGGTTTGTGACGTGTTAGGCCGATTGCGCATCTGGCTAGGTGCCAGATTACAGTTGATCGATCAAAACCAATTTAATTTTCTTTGGGTCACAGATTGGCCATTGCTAATTTGGGACGAAGATGAAGGACGGTTTGCGGCCGCCCATCATCCTTTTACTGCGCCACATGATCATGATCTCGATCTGTTAGAAACGGATCCTGGAAAAGTTCGGGCTAAAGCCTACGACTTAGTATTAAATGGGATAGAATTAGGCGGAGGTAGCTTGCGTATTCACAGGCGGTCTGTCCAGGAGAGCATGTTTAAAGCCCTTGGCTTTTCCATGGAACAAGCATATGATAAGTTTGGCTTTTTCCTCGAAGCCTTTGATTATGGTGCACCACCTCATGGTGGAATTGCCTTTGGGCTAGATCGGTTGGTGATGCTATTGACAGGGAATACGTCCATTCGTGACGTTATTGCATTCCCTAAAACGGCTAGTGCTATGGACTTGATGATGAACGCACCAAGTGAGATTGTCACTAAACAACTAGCAGACTTACACATTCAAGTTAAAAGTTAAGTTTCTTCGATAAGTCATGGACAATATTCGCACCTCGTGATACAATAATCCCTGTTAGCACGTAATCTAGTGGTTGGAAGGCAATGGGAATGTCTAATGTGCTGAGGATGCTTATTCCGGTTAAGGAAGCAACTAGAATCCCAATACCTCCCGCTACGATTGTTATATAGCGTTTTTCCAAGTCAGGAATAATGGTCTTGATGAAGTTCGTTGTGATTTCGACTAGTATTGCGATAATGATTACTTTATGTAGTATTAACGGGTCTAATACGCCACCTACAATCAGATCCATAGAATGTAAGTACCTCCTTTTCTTTGTTTTACCATACTGTATGAGGGTAACTCTAGGTTTAGTACTCTAACAAACTTGTGAAATTTGGTAGATTGTAGACTATTGCGCAGTGCGACGTTTTGTGTTAAGATAAGATTAAGCGAAGAGCCCTGCTGTGTCCGGGATGAAGCTGGCTTTGTTATGAGCCAACACCATAACAAAGGGAATTTTTCTCTGAGAGTGAATTGCAGGCCCGGCAATAAGGGAAGCATGAAGCTAGCAGGAAGATACCCACCTGCAGGAGCGCAGGTTCATTCAAGTCAGCAAAACGGCATGGTGGGGAATGAATGAGTATAACCCCCTTTTTATGAGGGGGTTTTTTTGTATTATAGGGAGGACGTTATGTTACACAGATTTAGTCGGACCGAGCTTATCATCGGGCAAAAAGGCCTTGCCCAACTGGCCCAATCAAATGTAGCTATATTCGGTATTGGTGGCGTCGGAGCTACGGCGGCCGAAGCTCTAGCTAGAAGCGGGGTCGGAAAGCTAGTATTAGTGGACTATGATGATGTTTGTCTAACGAATATCAACCGACAAGTAATTGCATTGCAATCTACAGTAGGACAGGCTAAGGTTGATGTGATGCAGGCTCGTATTCAGGAGATTAACCCAAAGTGTGAGGTCCTTACCTACAAGGAGTTTTACAAACCTGAACGTGCCCATTATTTGCTGCAGCCTAGTTATTCCTATGTGCTAGATGCTATTGATACTGTATCCGCAAAGTTAGATTTACTAGAACGGTGTTATCGACAGGATATACCAGTTATCTCTGGGATGGGAGCGGGCAATAAATTGGATCCTACTCAATTCCAAGTGGCGGATATATCGAAAACATATACCTGTCCTTTGGCTAAAGTTGTCCGAGTCGAGCTACGTAAACGAGGAATTAAGACAGGCATTAAAACCGTATTCTCGACAGAAAAACCATTACCACTCCAATCTAATGTTACTAGCTGTATGGGGAACTGTATCTGCCGAAACAAAGGGGAGACAGAGTTCATCTGCACCGAGAGAAGGACAATACCAGGATCTAGT
>SKHL01000241.1 GCA_007116995.1 Limnochordia bacterium | reverse complement strand
ATTCCGTATTAAAACGAATGGGCCGACCTGGAGATTATATCAGCCAACTTCAGCTTGTCCATAAGTTGCGTAGTGAGATGCCAGATGTCTCTCTGAGAAGCTCTTTTATTGTGGGCTTTCCAGGAGAAACAGAGACCGATTTCCTGGAGTTACTTGGATTCTTAGAAGAAGCTCGATTTAATCATTGCGGTATCTTCCAATATTCACCAGAAGAAGATACAGCTGCCGCAGACATGTCCGATCAAATAGATCAGGATATAAAGGAAGAACGATATAAACGGGCTATGGAACTACAGCAAACGGTTGCCTTAGAGCAACAGCAACAATTAGTAGGGAAAACCCTTCAGGTTTTAATTGATGGACCATCCTCTGAGACGGATTTGGTCTTAGTTGGACGCCATCGAGGGCAAGCGCCAGAGGTAGACGGAGTAGTGTATATTGGTAACAAACTGGCCAATCCTGGGAATTTAGTGGACGTTAGAATTAGTGAAGCCCATCCTTACGATTTGGTTGGTGAAATCGTAGAAGGCGAAGGTGCATAACATGAAACTGGCGAATTGGTTAACCATGTTTCGGATATTCTTAGTACCGATTTATATGACTGTGGCGTTAGCAAGAATTCCTTACGGTGGTTTAATCGCAGCAGCTGTATTTGGTCTTGCGGCTATTACCGATGGACTCGATGGATATGTGGCTCGATCAAGAAAAGAAATTACTCGGTTTGGTAAACTAATTGATCCTATTGCTGACAAATTGTTAGTTAGTGCGGCTTTGCTAAGCTTAGTTGAACTAGGACAAATCAGTGCATGGATTGCTCTTATTATTATTGGTCGTGAGTTTGCCATATCGGGACTGCGGATCCTAGCAGCAGCAGAAGGAATCGTTATCTCCGCCTCAAAATGGGGAAAGCTAAAAACCACCACCGAAATTACAGCTACCATTATGATATTACTGCAACTCCCTGGGGGAGTATCTGTCATGTGGCTCGCAACTGTGGTAACTTTGTTATCTGGAGTTGATTATTTCTTAAATGCCCAAAATATACTAAAAAAAACAATGTAATTATATGTTATACTATGAAGGTGCCCTGGGAGGCATCTTTTATTAACTCTGTGTAGTAACTGATATAAGTTCGTGTTGATGTTTTGTCAGAAAGGGTGAAGATAATGGAGTTGAGGGGATTTCGCATAGGAATTGTACTATTAGTGTTTCTAACTACCCTAGGAATCGCTCTTGGCGGACAGAAACTTGCGCACCAGCAACGAGTTATTGCTCCTCTTTATAGTACTTTTGAGGCCATTGATGGAGTAGAAGAAGTTATCGTAGAGGACACTCGCCAAGGGGTTATATTAACGTTAAAGCTAGCGGATGTAGATGATCTTAGCCGGTTGATTGCTAGCGTGCTAGATCAAGGGAGCACGATGAGTGTTGCGAGCCAGCTTAAAATTAAAGATCAAGAGAATGACAAACTCCTTACAGTGTATTATGAAATGCATTATGCTTTAGAACAAGCAGTCACATTAGGAGATTTTCAGCAGATGGCCAAGGAAATACGAGATATAGCCCAAGAGCATAACGTAGCATATCGAGTACAAGTAGACAGTGATTATGTCTATTTGCAGTTACATGATGACGACAACTTTTTATATCAAGTTTTATCGCGTGATCAAGCACCAAGAATTCGTCGGCAGTCCAGTTAAGGGAGGGAATACACGGTGAAATATGCAGTAAAGGAGATTATGGTGGGCTTAGGACTAGCGGTAATTGTTTTCTTGGCTCTCCAAGGTTTCGACATAACACCGTTTTTGTTTTTAGGAGTCATGGTCTTTCTGTTACGATTTATGATGGATAGCCGAACCAATAATAAACGGTTTGAAATGGTGGGTGGCCACAAGGGAACAACAACAAAGATACCTAAGGTAACCTTTAAGGATATTGGTGGTCAGGATGTAGCTAAACGGGAGCTTCAAGAAGCTTTAGATTTCATGAGCATGGACAGTCAAATTCAGAAATTAGGCATTCGTCCATTAAAAGGAATTTTATTGACAGGCCCACCAGGAACGGGTAAGACCCTGATGGCAAAAGCGGCTGCCAATTACACAGACTCCGTGTTTGTAGCGACGTCAGGATCCCAGTTTGTCGAGATGTATGCAGGTGTTGGAGCGCAGCGAGTCCGACAAATATTTAAGCGAGTACGGGCCGATGCAGAAAAGGCCAACAAGAGCAGCGGCATTATTTTTATTGATGAAATAGATGTCTTAGGTGCAAAACGGGGACAAAATACAAGTCATATGGAGTATGACCAAACATTAAATGAACTGTTGACTCAGATCGATGGGATAAAGGTTAGTGAAGATATTCGTATCTTAGTAGTAGCTGCAACGAACCGAGCTGACATGCTAGATTCTGCCCTCATGCGTCCAGGTCGTTTCGATCGGATTGTAAAGGTAGACTTACCAGATAAGGATGGCCGATTGCATATTCTGCGGATTCATGCCAAAGGCAAACCATTGGCTGATGATGTGGATTTAGATGCAGTAGCGAAAGAGACGTTTAGCCTTTCCGGTGCTCATCTAGAAAGCGTGATGAATGAAGGTGCCATTCAAGCTATGCGCGCTCGTCGAAGTCAGATAACCGCGGGTGATTTACGAGAAGCAGTAGAAAAAGTGATGTTAGGTGAGAAGCTAGATCGCAAACCTAGTGATGAAGAACGTCGAAGAATCGCCTATCATGAAACAGGACATGCTATGCTAGGGGAAAGAGGTAAGTATGGGTCCGTTTCCTCTGTTACAATAACTTCACGAGGTAATGCCCTCGGGTATATGCGTCAAAATCCTGAGGCGGATCAGTATTTATATACGAAGAATGAATTATTGGAACGAATTCAAGTATGTATGGCAGGTGCAGTAGCGGAAGAAGTTGTATTTGATCAACGGTCTACCGGAGCTATTGGCGATATTGAACAGGCAACTAAGATTGCCAAACAGATTGTGTCTGCTGGGTTGTCCGAGTTAGGCGTGGTCTCCTCAGATTTACCAGGGAGTATTTTATCCAAGACTGTTTCCCAGATCATCCAGGAACAAGAATTATTGGTATTTGATTATCTACGTAGCAATCTA
The DNA here is from genome assembly GCA_007116995.1 of Limnochordia bacterium. Taxonomy (GTDB): domain Bacteria; phylum Bacillota; class Limnochordia; order Darwinibacteriales; family DTU012; genus CSBR16-202. The sequence goes on along the minus strand of SKHL01000241.1, from coordinate 483 downwards.
GATCAACTGCATCGAATTTCGCAAGCCTTATTAGAACGGGAGAAACTATCGGGTGATGATTTTCGATCCTTAATGCAACTATGCGCTTAAAATGCATGCACTATCTATCATATACCAGAATACCTCTGGTCCTACTAAAATGACAGGAGTAACATTAATGGTCTTTGTTAATGTTATGAGATATGTATGTAATTTATTGTGTTTGGTACTAGAGGTATTTTTGTGCTATAATGTATTGAGCCATTTACTATGGTAAATTTTGAGAGAAGGACTGGTTCAAATTGGATTTACATGATAAGGCACTGAAGTTACATGCAGACAGTCAGGGGAAGATCGTGGTTAGCGGAAAAGTACAGGTTAAGAATAAAGAAGATTTAAGCCTAGCCTCTTCACCAGGTGTGGCTGAACCCTGTCGCGAAATTGCAAAACACCCAGCCGATGTGTATAAGTATACAGCCAAAGGTTATCTCGTAGCCGTAGTTT
>SKHL01000206.1 GCA_007116995.1 Limnochordia bacterium | reverse complement strand
GACACATTTGATCAGGCCCTATGCCAGTTGGATATTTTTAGGAGAAATGAAACCTATGTATTTGATCCCCAAATAATCTTCGTCGTAACTCAGATCAAAGAGATTGTGCTAGCAGAGAACCCTTACACGCGTATACCAGAACTACCTAGTCTTTGCGATGCCTTTAGCCAGCACTTTATGGGTTTGTTGGAATCAAAAAGTGATCCAGTACGAAAGTTTATAGAACTGAATCGGCAAACGGTCAGAGCAGAACTAGGTTCTTGTCGATTTAGGGAAGAACTCGTTGACAAATTTGAGTCTATGTTTCATGGTTTGCTACATCGGCTGGAGGCCTCTAACAGTCTCTCGGAGATCATAGGTATGAAGGGAGAGTCAGATTTAGTTAAGCTGCGGTGTTTTAATGAGATAGAAGTCAAGCGAAAGCAACAAGGAAAGGCTCAGACTAACGTAGCTATGGCTCAATCAAGCCAAACGTTTAAGCAACCGTCAAAACAAATTGTGAATCGTAGTGTGATGCAACTGTTTCAGGGAGCCTCGATGATTGAGTCTGATCAAGACATCGAAAAACTTATTGATGACATTCGTGTACAACTAAAACAGGACCTACAGGCCAATACGGTTGTTAGGTTAGTGTGAGTGGAGGAGTTATGCGATGAATACGTCTGCGATCAAGAGCTTTGCAATATTGGCGCGCAGGAAACTCATAGAAGATGTAACGCAGAGAGCCTATGAGTTGGGAGTATCTGAGCATGAGGTTCTGGAGATAGATGTATTTGAGGGTGGTTTTAGGCTACAGGATCGACAGCATAGTAAGATCTTTAAAAAAGCGGAGATTTCCCAACGAGAACAGCTCTTGCAACTAATTGAAGCCAAAGGGTTTCATCAGGTGATTGAAGGGGTAGCCTATATCTGGTTTAACCGCTTGATCGCCCTGCGGTTTATGGAAGTTAATAATTACCTTCCAGCCGGAGTGCCTATTTTATCTTCATCTAGTCCAGGGGGTTATGAGCCAGACATTATTAGAGAAGCCTTAAATGTGGATCTGGCCCTGGATCGGTCTCTGGTTATTCGTCTCAGGGAGAATCATGAAACGACAGAGCTATTTAAGTATTTACTGATTAAGCAGTGCAACCAATTAGGACAGATTATGCCGGCGGTCTTTGAAGAGATTGCCGATTATACAGCATTACTATTGCCTAACAATCTCTTAGGTGAGAATTCTGTTATTCGTGATCTGGTCGATGGTATTCCAGAGTATGATTGGAAAATCCATGTATCAGAATGGGATAAAGAGCATGAAGAAACCGATGAGGAGCATGGCATTGAGATTATTGGTTGGCTTTATCAATACTATATCGCTGAAAAAAAAGATCAGGTTTTCGCGGGTTTAAAGCAAAACAAGAAAATAGCTAAGGAAAATATTCCTGTAGCGACCCAATTATTTACACCGAAATGGATTGTGAAATATATGGTGGAAAACTCTCTAGGGCGATATTGGTTGGAAGCCCATGGAGATCCTACTCTAGTGGCTCGTTGGAAATACTACATTAACGATATAGATCAGGATGCGGAAGTACGCATGCAGTTTGCTGCATGGCAAAACCGCAAGCTAAAGCCGGAGGATATTAAGGTTTTGGATCCAGCGATGGGTAGCGGGCACATCTTAGTATATGCCTTTGATCTATTGTATGAGATTTATGTGAGAGCAGGGTACCCAGAGCGGGAGATATCTAGGCTGATTCTAGAAAATAATCTGTTCGGGCTAGACATTGATGATCGCGCTGGTCAACTAGCGGCTTTTGCTTTACTGATGAAGGCGAGGAGTCGTAATAGCCGGCTCTTTCGTAATCCACCGCGGCTTAATCTCTGTTCGATCCAAGAGAGCTGTCCGATTGCGACCGAGGCCATCCAACACCTATTGGATCCAGGTCAGTCTGATCTTGCGCCCCAAGATAGAAAGGCGATAGAATCTTTGCTGCAATTATTTATTAATGCCAAAGAATATGGGTCGATTCTACACGTGGAAGAGTATGATTATGACCTACTGCTCCAGACTGTGGAGCAGTTGCAGCAGGGCACATCAGCAGGAAGCTTTGCCTTTGTGGCGAGTGATTCACTGTTAACTAAGTTATCTGCTCTAATCAAACAGGCCAAGATTATGAGTCTTCGCTACGAGGTGGTTGTTACTAATCCACCCTATATGGGAAATCGAGGCATGGATAGGGATTTAGTTGCCTATTTGAAAACAGCTTACCCGGATACGAAGGGTGACTTGAGCACAGTGTTTATGGAAAAATGCATTAACCTCTGCTCAGCTGAGGGATTTATGGCGATGATTAATGTTCCGTCATGGATGTACTTATCGCAATACCAAAAACTACGGAAAAAGATTCTGAGCCACAACCGGATCGTAAATATGCTTCACTTAGGGCGAGGGGTATTCGGATCTGACTTCGGGACGACAGCGTTTGTTATTAATAAACGAAAAATCCCTGGATTTATCGGAACTTATCGTCGCCTCTTTCGGGAAGCGGGGACGGTGGATCCTATTACCGTTAAGCAGCAGTGGTTTTTCTCTCATTGGGGCTCGTTTTTTATATCCCAGGATAAATTTGGGCAAATACCAGGTGAACCCATTTCGTATTGGTTAAGCGAGGCGGCTTTGGCCAATTTCTCCCGTGGGACTTCGATTAATGTGATAAGTGAATACACGGGATCACAGAATAAAACGGCGAATAACCAGAAATTTCTGCGTTATGTTTGGGAGGTAGCAAAGGATACAATCGGACAAGGGAAGAAGTGGGTTCCCTATGCCAAGGGAGGGGAATACCGTAAGCACTATGGCGACATGGAATATGTGGTGGATTGGTCACCCCAGGCTCGTCGGTTCTATAAACGGAATAAGACATCGAATCTTCTTAACAAGCGGTTTTGGTATCAAGAAGGGATAACCTATACCATGTTATCTATGAAAGGGGCGAGTTTTCGCTACTTACCTGAGGGCTGTCTGTTTGATATGGGTGGACCGAGTATTAATTTTGTCTCCCATCTAGTCTATGTGTTAGCCCTGTTAAACTCTAAGGTAATTAGTATGTATTTAGGTGTGTTAAACCCTACGATTAATATTCAAGCTAAGGATATTAAGAACCTTCCAATTCTTTTTGGAACAGTCCAGCAAATCGAGGAAGTAGAGGAGCTCGAGCGAAGGAATATCCAGATAGCTAAAGATGAATGGGACTCGAGAGAAACATCCTTGGATTTCACCACCCATCCTGTACTTAAAGGGGCTAGGCAGGGTAGCATTGCTGAGGCGTATCAACGCTGGGCTTTGTTTGCCGATACGCAGTTTGAGCAGCTAAAATCTAGTGAAGCAGAGCTAAACAGGATCTTTATTAGACTCTATCAGCTCGAGAAGGATCTTAGCCCCGATGTGGAGGAGAAGACTATCGCCCTTCAACGTGCAGATCCCAAAGTAGCGATAGTCTCCCTGATTTCCTACGCGGTTGGGTGTATGTTTGGCCGCTATTCCTTAAACCAGGAGGGCTTGATCTGTGCAGGAGGGAATATGGCAGACAGGTTTCGACTGGTAGATGGACAATGGCAAT
>SKHL01000102.1 GCA_007116995.1 Limnochordia bacterium | reverse complement strand
TAAGTTAGCACCCTTACCACCAACCAAGTTCTTATTGCCTACTTGGCCTTCAGTCTTGCCATTCCCAAAAAAGTAAATCCATTTGGTAGCCATAAACGATTCCTCCTTAAATAAACTCTTTTTATCGTGCCCAAAAAGAAGAGATTCCTCCTTTTTAGCTAAATCCAATCACATATATTCGTGAAGGAAAGATATAATCCTTCCTCTTTGGTATATATTTCACATATCTATTACAATCATACCAAAATCTGCATACTTCCGGTAAAATCCAGTAACTCTCTTTAGCAAACTCAAACGATTTTTCCGTACTTCCTCATCCTTATCCATAATCATGACCGAGTCAAAATAGGTATCAATCGGTTGACGTAAGGATGCGAGCTCTGATAGGTACTGGTGATACTCTCTTTGTTTGAGAAGGGTGTTTAACGTAGGGGAGACCTTCTCTATTTGACTAACCAACTCTCTGTCTGATTCAGTAAATATGTCAGTATTTAGCGTATCCTCTTGAGCTCTGCTGGCTAGATTGCTACAGCGCTCAAAGGTGGTAAAGAGATCCTCTGCTTGTGCGTTACTGCGATAGTCGCTTAATACATCAATGCGTTTGCGAAGATCGGGTATAACACTGTGATTGCTAGCAAGGACGGCATCAACTACATCATAGCGATATCCATCATCCAATAATACCACTCGTAACCGACCATGCAAGAAGCCTAACAGGGATTGTTTAATCTGTTCTTCCTTACCCTCTAGTAAATCCGAATACCCTTTCATGGCTATATCTACAAGCTCCTCAAGAGAACCGCGCAAGTTATTTTGAAGTAGGATTTGGATCACTCCGGCCGCTTGCCTCCTTAGGGCTAAGGGATCCTGGGATCCTGTGGGGATCTTGCCAAGACCGAAATACCCGACCAAAGTATCCAGACGATCGGCAAGACTGACAACGATACCTGTAACCTGGCTAGGTGTTGTGTCCCCAGCAAACCGCGGCTTATAGTGATCTATGATCCCCTGAGCTACACTGGTCTCCTCTCCTGACAAAGAGGCATACTCTGCTCCCATTATCCCCTGAAGCTCCGGAAACTCAAATACCATCTGTGATACGAGATCACACTTAGCTAAGAGCGCTGTACGCTCACACTGGGCCTTCTGCTCTTGATACCCTAGAACATCACATAGAGCTGATGCGTTCTGTTTCACTCGCTGTACCTTTTCATAGACACTACCAAGTCTGTCTTGGAAGACCACTGTCTTTAGCTTCTCTAAGTTATCGTCTAATTTATGCTTTCTATCTTCATCATAGAAAAACTTGGCATCAGCTAAGCGAGCTCGCAGAACCTTCTCATTACCTGATGTCACTAACTGGAGCTGATTATCAGCACCATTACGGACTCCAATAAATAACGGCAATAACCTACCATTTCCATCTAGGACAGGAAAATAGCGTTGGTGCTCTTTCATCGATGTAACCAGCACATCCTTCGGGACCTCTAAGTACTTAGCATCAAAGGAGCCACAAAATGCGGTGGGATACTCCACCAAATTCGTCACCTCAAGCAACAGTGCTTCGTCTAACAGAGCAGCTCCCCCTGCTTGTTTGGCTAACACTTGGACTTGTCTACTAATACACTCCTTGCGGCGCTGATGATCGGCTATCACATACCCTTCCTCCAACAAATCCAGGTAACTTTGGACATCTGGTATACTAATCGCACCTTTGGATAACTGACGATGTCCATAGGACGTTCGATTTGATTTAACTGTCTCTACCTGAAATGGCACAATGTCTTGACCAAGCAAAGCAATAATCCACCGTAAAGGTCTGGCATATCGTAAATCATAGTCGCCCCAACGCATATTTTTCGGGAAATTCAATCCATGAATAATCCCTGGCAAAATGTTAGTTAACACTGTTTTTGTCTCTTGCCCCTTCTGAAACCGATGGGCAAATAAGTAACCGACACCGTCTAACTGCTTAATCGCTAGATCGTCTACCTGCATACCCTGACTCTTGGCGAATCCTATTGCTGCCTTAGTAGGTTCCCCATTATTAAATGCTATCTTCTCTGGAGGACCCTTCACATCTTCCTCTAAATCCTTTTGGACCAAAGCCACATCCTGAATCACACAGGCTAACCGTCGGGGAGTACTAAACAACTGGACCTGACCAAAGGCAATACGCTGCGCAGCTAACTGCTCCGTTAATGTCTGACTGAACTGATTAATGGCCGGTTGAATAAACCGGGCAGGAAGCTCTTCCACACCTATTTCAATTAACAAGTCTTTCACGCCCTCGCCTCCTTCGTAAGCATGGGAAATCCAAGACGTTCCCGTTCATTTAGGTATCGTTGAGCTGCTATACGGGCGAGAGCTCGCACTCGACCAATAAACCGTGTTCGCTCCGTCACACTGATAGCACCGCGAGCCTCTAGGAGATTAAACGTATGGGAACACTTCAACACATAATCATATCCAGGTAGTACCAAACCCTGCTCAATTAAGCGTTTCGCTTCCGCTTCGTACATATCGAATAAGGTAAACAACCCTTTAGCATCAGATGCTTCAAAATTGTACTTGGAATATTCTACTTCATTTTGCATAAATACATTACCGTACGTTACACCGTTTACCCACTCTAACTCAAAGATACTATCTACACCCTGGATGAACATACCTAAGCGTTCAATTCCATAGGTTATCTCAGCACAGACAGGCTTCACATCGATCCCACCAACTTGCTGAAAATAGGTGAATTGGGTGATTTCCATCCCATCTAGCCAGACCTCCCATCCCAACCCCCACGCACCTAAGGTAGGAGATTCCCAGTCGTCCTCCACAAAACGCACATCGTGTTGGGTTAGATTAATTCCTAATGCCTCTAGACTAGCTAAGTACAGATCTTGTACATTATCTGGGGATGGTTTAAGAATAACTTGATACTGGTAATAATGCTGCACTCGGTTGGGGTTTTCACCATAACGTCCGTCGGTTGGCCGCCGACAAGGCTGAACATAGGCCACATTCCAAGGCTCTGGGCCTAGTGCTTTTAAAAACGTGGCTGGCGACATAGTTCCAGCACCTACTTCTGTATCATAAGGCTGGTAGATCACACAGTTGTGTCCGCTCCAGAATTCCTGCAACTTCATAATCATCTCTTGGAAATTCATATATATCCTCCTCTCGAATGTTCTTCTACAACAAAAAACCTTCCATCCCTGTAAATCAGGGACGAAAGGTTACTTCCGCGGTTCCACCCTGGTTGGTGTTAGAAACACAACCCACTTTCGTTTTCTCAGCTCCAAAGCGCCTTCCCATATGGTTAACGTGCTTGGTTTCCAGCTACCCCAAACTCTCTGACCGGCTACCTTACGGTACTCCTCTTTCTCATCGCTGATTTATTAAGTTGTTCTAAATATAACAAAGAAGCTAATTTTTGTCAATCCTTAATCCTCAATCCTTGAAAATTACATTGTTTCTAGACCGTTAGTGGTTGCTTCAGCAACTTTATCAAACTCAATTGTACATTTAGTCAACATGCAGGTAGTTGCGGCTAAGAACGCCAATTTTGGAGCTAGAATTGTGCCTACTACTCCAACTGTTACTGGGATCTC
>SKHL01000324.1 GCA_007116995.1 Limnochordia bacterium | reverse complement strand
TCCTTCATCATATCAATTGCTCTTTGGAAATCAGCACCGACACGATCCATCTTATTCACATAAGCTATCCGCGGAACTTTATACTTGTCAGCTTGCCGCCACACGGTTTCTGATTGTGGTTCAACGCCACCTACAGAACAAAACACAGCAACTGCTCCATCAAGAACTCTCAAAGAACGCTCTACTTCAACAGTGAAGTCCACGTGTCCTGGCGTGTCAATAATGTTAATGCGATGATCTTTCCATTGGGCTGTAGTAGCAGCGGAAGTAATCGTAATACCTCGTTCGCGCTCTTGTACCATCCAATCCATGGTCGCCGCTCCATCATGTACTTCCCCTAACTTATGAACCTTCCCGGTGTAAAAGAGGATCCTCTCAGTGGTGGTTGTTTTTCCTGCGTCGATGTGGGCCATGATTCCGATATTGCGTGTTTTTTCAATGCTTACCGCTCTTCCCACTTCTTCATTTCCCCCTAAGCCGAGTTTAATAACTTGAACCCCCGAGACATTGGATGTCTCCATTTACCATCGATAATGGGCAAATGCTTTATTCGCTTCTGCCATCCGATGTGTGTCTTCTTTCTTTTTCACAGAACCACCTTGGTTATTAGCTGCTTCCATTACCTCTCCAGCCAACCGTTCTAGCATAGTGCTTTCGTTCCGTTCTCTCGCATATTGAACAGCCCAACGTAAAGCCAACGCTACCCGGCGTTCTGCTCTAACTTCTACAGGTACTTGATAGGTAGCTCCACCGACCCGTCTCGGCTTTACTTCTAAGACTGGCATAATATTTTGCATGGCTTGTTCTAGGACTTCAAGAGCATCTTTGCCGGTCTTTTCCGCTACACGTTCCATCGCTCTGTACATAATCGACTCTGCTGTCCCTCGTTTACCATCAAGCATCAAAGCATTAATAAATCGAGCAACAAGTTTACTGTTATATAGCGGATCTGCAATTACATCACGTTTTTGGATAAACCCTCTTCTTGGCACATTATTCACCCCTTTACTTCGGTGATAGGCTACTACACTAGATTCTATGCTTTCGGACGCTTTGCTCCATATTTAGAGCGACTTTGACGACGGTCATTTACACCAGCTGTATCTAAAGTACCTCTAACAATATGATAGCGAACACCTGGCAAGTCTTTCACCCGGCCTCCACGAATCAGAACTACACTATGCTCTTGTAAATTGTGTCCTTCACCTGGAATGTATGATGTAACCTCCATCCCATTCGTTAAGCGCACACGAGCTACTTTTCGCAATGCAGAGTTTGGCTTCTTCGGAGTCGCAGTGTAAACACGAGTACAAACTCCCCGTTTCTGTGGGGACCCTGATCCAAACTCTGTAGAATCTCGTAACGTGTTTTGATTATAGCGAAGAGCAGGTGCGTCACTTTTCGCATGTTGACGTGCACGGCCTTTTCTTACTAATTGATTTATAGTTGGCATTAGTAATACCTCCCTTCGTTATAAGCTAAGTAATACTATTATTCAATGACACTAGCCACGGCGGCACCTACATCAATCAAACAGGCTCGGCCTAACTCAGCCATGCTATCAACAAAAACTATTTCTACACCGGCCTTTGAACACTGTTCTACGATAGGTCCTGACACTCTCTTGTCTGCATCCTTAGCCAAGTACACAACTTGAGCCTGCCCTTTATGTAATGCCTTGAGGGTTTGTTTCGCTCCCACAACTTTCTTAGCATGTATCAATTTAGCGGGCATTATGGTCTCTCCTTTGCATCCGTGGATCCTTTGGGATATTCTGGCGCGCAGAAGATCCGAATGTGTGTCGTTAGCACACAAGGAGTTAGCCCCGCAGGAAGGTTTCCTGCGGGTTAACACACTCACTTATTCTATCACCGGGAACAGGTAGTGTCAATAGTAACTTTTATATTTTTTCTGCGGGAATCCCCTCTACCACTGCCTCAGTGGAAATTTCCGGTAATTCCTCTTCTTGAGTCTCTACAAAAATATCTATATTGCTGTAGCGAGACATACCTGTACCAGCAGGAATCAATTTACCAATGATGACATTCTCTTTTAACCCCAGCAAGCGATCGGTTTTTCCTCTTATAGAAGCTTCTGTTAAGACTCGAGTCGTCTCTTGGAATGAGGCGGCCGATAAAAAGCTCTCAGTAGCTAACGAAGCCTTCGTAATACCCAGCAAAATAGTATTCGCTTCAGCCGGTTCGCCACCTTTTTCTACTACTTGCTCATTGGCTTCTCTAAAGTCAAAGATATCGACCAAGCTGCCTGGGAGCATTAAGGTATCTCCGGAGCTCTCCACCTTTACCTTCCGCAGCATCTGCCGTACAATGACTTCGATGTGCTTATCGTTAATATATACTCCCTGAGAGCGATATACCTCCTGCACCTCTTGAACCAGATAGGTCTGCACTCCACGATTGCCCTTAACGGTTAAGATATCATGGGGATTTACTGAGCCTTCGGTCAATCGATCGCCAGGCTCTACTTTTGATCCATCACGGACCCGTAAGCGAGCCCCGTATGGGATAGTGTATGCCTTTGGTTCATCACCTTCCATATTCACAATCACCTTGCGAGTTCCCTTAGATTCCACGATCTCAGTTGTGCCTTCCACTTCTGCAATAATAGCCTGCCCTTTAGGTTTCCGTGCTTCAAACAGCTCTTCAACACGGGGTAGACCTGCAGTAATGTCGTCACCAGCCACACCACCAGTATGGAATGTACGCATTGTTAACTGCGTTCCTGGTTCTCCAATAGACTGAGCCGCAACAATCCCTACAGCTTCCCCTACATCAATGATTTCATTGTTGGCAAGGCTGCGACCATAGCACCGGACACAAACACCATAACGAGTGTCACAAGTTAATACCGACCGAATTTTCACTTTCTCCACACCAGATGCTTCTATTTCTTTTGCTAGTTTGGTATCAACCAACGTATTATATGCAACGAGTAATTCCTTTGTCTTTGGATGATACACATCCTCAGCGACTACCCGACCAGCTAAGCGCTCCCAGAGTGGTTCGATTACATCTTCCATTTCTCCAGAAATTTCCTTAATGGCACTTACATCGATACCATCATGGGTACCGCAGTCGTGTTCTCGCACAATCACATCTTGGGACACATCGACTAAGCGACGAGTTAAGTATCCTGAGTCCGCTGTACGCAATGCAGTATCGGCTAGACCTTTCCGAGTACCATGTGTGGAAATAAAGTACTCTAAAACCGTTAACCCTTCACGGAAGTTAGCCTTGATCGGAATCTCAATGGTTTTCCCTGTTGGATCTGCTACTAAGCCTCGCATTCCGGCTAATTGGCTAATTTGAGATTCATTACCTCGTGCACCGGAAATGGCCATCATATAAATTGGGTTAAACTTATGGAAGTTGGCTAACATTTCTTTGGTCACAGTTTCTTTCGTCCGCGTCCAAATATCACAAATACGTTGATAGCGCTCATCGGCAGTGAGTAATCCTCGGCGATGCTGCACTTCTATCTGATCTACATCCTTTTCCGCCGTTTCTACCCGACTATGCTTTGTCTCAGGGACAATGATGTCAGCCACAGATACAGTGGTACCCGAGCGAGTACCAAATCTATACCCTAACTCCTTAATTTTATCGAGAGTCTCTGCACACCTAGTTGCACCAACCTTGTTATACAAGCTATCCACTAGTACTCCTAGTTTCTTCTTATCTAGTTCAGTCTCATAATAATCCAATTCCTTAGGTAGTACAGAGTTAACGAATAAACGTCCAGTAGTAGTATGAATTCGTTGACCATCAAAGCGGACTTGGATTTTCGCATGCAAGCTTAACTCATTATTAAAGTAGGCATGATTCACTTCATCTAAGGATCCGAAGTAACTCCCTTCACCTTTAGCCCCATCCCGCTGCAAGGTTAAATAGTATATCCCGATTACCATGTCCTGGGTTGGAGTTACGATCGCCCGTCCACTAGAGGGTACAAGGATATTGTTAGTGGATAGCATCAACAGTCTCGCTTCTGCTTGGGCTTCGGCCGATAACGGAACATGAACAGCCATCTGATCCCCATCAAAGTCGGCATTGTAGGCTGTACAAACTAATGGGTGTACTTGAATGGCCCGACCTTCGACTAACACTGGTTCAAAGGCCTGAATACCTAAGCGATGTAGGGTGGGAGCCCGATTCAACAGCACTGGATGCTGCTTAATTACTTCCTCAACAACATCCCACACTTCAGGTTTGACCCGTTCGACCATACGCTTAGCACTCTTAATGTTATGAGCAAGTCCTCGCTCTACTAGTTCCTTCATCACAAAGGGCTTAAATAATTCCAGTGCCATTTCTTTTGGTAAACCACATTGATGCATTTTCAGTTTCGGTCCGACCACAATTACAGATCGGCCAGAATAGTCTACCCGCTTACCTAATAGGTTCTGGCGAAAACGCCCTTGCTTACCCTTTAACATATCACTAAGAGACTTCAGCGGCCTGTTACCTGGTCCTGTTACCGGACGGCCACGGCGTCCATTATCAATCAATGCATCAACCGCTTCCTGCAGCATTCGCTTTTCGTTGCGAACGATGATATCAGGTGCACCTAATTCTAACAAACGCTTTAGACGATTATTTCGGTTAATCACTCTACGATATAAGTCATTTAAATCAGATGTAGCAAACCGTCCACCATCTAGCTGCACCATTGGTCGAAGTTCTGGGGGAATCACAGGGATAACATCCATAATCATCCATGAAGGATTATTACCTGATGACCGAAAGGATTCAACTACTTCTAAACGGCGTATGGCTCGTACTCGACGTTGTCCTGTGGTATCTTTTATTTCACGTCGTAACTCTTTGCTTAAACTATCTAACTTCAGATTATCTAACAGCCTCTTAACCGCTTCTGCACCCATTCCAGCAATAAACGCACTACCATACTTATCACGATATTCGCGATGCTCACTATCACTCAATAGCTGTTGTTTAGCTAAGGGCGTTTCTCCTGGATCGATCACAACAAAAGAAGCAAAATAGAGCACCTTCTCTAACATGCGTGGAGACATATCTAGAATTAAGCCCATCCGGCTTGGAATTCCCTTGAAAAACCAAATGTGAGATACAGGAGCAGCTAACTCGATATGCCCCATCCGCTCTCGGCGAACCTTCGCTCGAGTAACCTCCACTCCACAACGATCACAGACAATCCCTTTATAACGCACTCGCTTGTACTTTCCACAATGACATTCCCAATCTCTTGTTGGTCCAAAAATCTTCTCACAAAACAATCCTTCGCGTTCTGGCTTGAGTGTGCGATAGTTAATCGTCTCTGGCTTCTTAACTTCACCACTGGACCAAGCCCGTATTTGCTCAGGTGATGCCAGTCCGATACGGATGCGGTCAAAATTATTGACATCCAGCAAGGGGCGTCCCTCCTTTTTGTCTTGCATACTTCCTAAATCATACCCTAAACGTGAACTTACAGATCGTGGTCGTCATCTACATCGCGGATGTGTCTTCATCGTCAGGGTCAATACTTACATCGATTTTATCAGATTCCATCGCATCATCAGCTAATTCATCCTCATCAGCACTGTCGTCTTTTGCAGGCTTAGAGCCCTCTTTATCTGTGTCTCGACCTTGAACATCAAGACCCAGTTCTTTAGCCATTTCACTGATATTCTCGTCTTCTTCTAGAATCTCTATCTCCTGCTCTTCTTCACTGAGCACTCGCACATCAAGCCCAAGACTTTGTAGCTCTTTAATGAGCACCTTAAAGGATTCAGGAACCCCAGGCTCTGGTATATTCTCTCCTTTGACAATGGCTTCGTAGGTCTTAACACGTCCAACCACGTCATCAGACTTCACAGTTAATATCTCCTGCAAGGTATAGGCAGCGCCGTAGGCTTCCAAAGCCCACACTTCCATTTCTCCAAAGCGCTGCCCACCAAACTGGGCTTTACCGCCAAGAGGTTGTTGAGTGACTAAGGAATACGGCCCTGTGGAGCGAGCATGAATCTTATCATCCACTAGATGGGCCAGTTTGATAATATAAATAACACCAATTGTTACACGGTTATCAAAGGCCTCCCCACTACGGCCATCATAGAGGACTGTTTTACCATGCCTAGCCATTCCCGCTTGTTCCATGGTATCCATTACTTCGATCTCTGTAGCACCATCGAAAACCGGTGTGGCTACATGAATACCTAGATACCGCGCTGCCATCCCTAAGTGAGTCTCTAATACTTGCCCAATATTCATTCGTGACGGCACCCCTAATGGGTTTAATACAATTTGAACCGGTGTCCCATCAGGCAAAAATGGCATATCCTCCTCGGGTAATATCCGAGAAATAACACCTTTATTTCCATGTCGACCAGCCATTTTATCACCCTCAGATATTTTCCGCTTTTGGGCAATATAACAACGAACTAAGCGATTCACACCAGGAGATAACTCATCCCCATTTTCCCGTGAGAACACTTTAACATCCACAATAATTCCGCCTTCACCGTGAGGAACACGTAATGAGGTGTCCCTAACTTCGCGGGCCTTCTCACCAAAGATAGCTCGCAGTAGCCGTTCTTCTGCTGTTAGCTCGGTCTCTCCTTTAGGGGTTACTTTCCCCACTAATATATCCCCTGGTTTAACCTCAGCACCGATACGGATGATCCCACGTTCATCTAGATCCTTTAAACTTTCTTCACCTACATTAGGAATATCTCTTGTGATTTCCTCAGGACCTAACTTGGTGTCTCGAGCTTGTGCTTCGTATTCCTCGATATGAATAGACGTAAACACGTCTTCCTTAACTAGCTTCTCACTAAGCAAAATAGCATCTTCATAATTATACCCTTCCCAAGGCATAAAGGCTACGATGACATTGCGACCTAGTGCTAATTCTCCCTCATCGGTAGATGGACCGTCTGCTAAGACCTCACCAACCTCAACCTGCTGGTTAACGGAAACCCGTGCCTTTTGATTAATACAGGTGCCTTGGTTGGATCGTCTAAACTTTAGTAACTTATATACATCTTTACCTTGCTCTGTCCGCACTGCGATCTCAGCACCTGTCACACGTTCAATCACACCGGCGCGTCTTGCCACTACAGCAGCCCCAGAGTCTATGGCTGCTTTGTATTCCATACCTGTCCCTACATAGGGCGCTTCGGATTGTAACAGGGGAACTGCTTGCCGTTGCATGTTTGCTCCCATTAGGGCTCGGGCTGCGTCGTCATTTTCCAAAAATGGAATTAAAGCAGTAGCAATCGACACAATTTGTTTTGGTGATACATCCATAAAGTCTACAATATTAGCCGAAACAATCTTTATTTCCTCTCGGTCTCTAACAGTTACCCGGGCTTCCACGAAGTGACCGTCTTCAGCAGTGGGCTCATTGGCCTGAGCAACAATATAATTATCTTCTTCATCGGCTGTTAAATATACAATTTCCTCTGTAACCACTCCGTTTTCTACTCGCCGATACGGGGTTTCGATAAACCCAAACTCATTAATGCGCGAGTAAGTACAAAGTGATCCGATTAAACCAATATTCGGACCTTCTGGGGTTTCAATAGGACACATCCGGCCATAGTGAGAGTGATGCACATCACGAACCTCAAACCCTGCTCGTTCTCGACTGAGTCCACCAGGACCTAAAGCACTCAAACGACGCTTATGAGTAAGCTCTGCTAGTGGATTAGTTTGGTCCATAAATTGAGAAAGCTGGCTAGATCCGAAAAATTCCTTGATTGAAGCCACTACAGGTCTAATGTTAATTAAAGCTTGAGGAGTAATAATCTCCACATCTTGAATAGTCATTCTTTCTCTAACTACTCGTTCCATCCGACTTAATCCGATCCGGAATTGATTCTGTAATAGTTCTCCCACCGATTTTAATCGGCGATTACCTAAATGGTCAATATCGTCAGTACTTCCTAGTCCGTAGGGCAAGTTGACTAGATAACTAACGGTACTGAGAATATCTTCTTTAGTAATAGTCTTAGTATCCTCGCTAGGCTGGCCATTACCTACGATTCGCAACTCTTCTCCATCTTTTGTACGGATGATCACCCTATGGATACCAGCGGCTTGAATCTCCTCTGCTCTTTTCCTGTCGATCTTCTCACCTGACTCAACTAAGACTTCTCCAGTTTCCGGATGGACAACATGATCCGCTGCAATTCTATTTACTAAGCGCTCAGTTATGCGTAATTTTTTATTTATCTTATATCTTCCAACTCCAGCTAAATCATACCGTTTCGGATCATGGAATAAAGTTTCAAATAAACTGCGGGCGCTTTCCTCAGTAGGAGGCTCCCCTGGACGCAAGCGCTTATAAATTTCAATTAAACCTTCTTCTTCTGACTCGGTGTTATCTCGTTCTAATGTTGCTTTAATTGATTCCACACCATTAAAGAGATCCACAATCTTGACATTATGTTCAATCCCTAGTGCTCGAATTAAGACAGTAACAGGTATCTTCCGTGTGCGATCGACGCGCACAGAAATCACATCATTCGAATCCATCTCAAATTCTAACCAAGCTCCCCGGTTAGGAATAATGCTAGCGGAATAGAGAGGTTTCCCAGAGGTGTCTACAGAAAAATTAAAATAGGTTCCTGGAGAACGAACTAATTGACTGACGATAACCCGTTCAGCTCCATTAATAATAAAAGTTCCTTGTTCTGTCATAAGTGGGAAATCACCCATAAATACTTCTTGTTCTTTCACTTCACCGGTTTCCCTATTAATTAACCGAACACGAACGCGTAAAGGAGCTGCATAAGTCACATCTCTATCCTTGCATTCTTCAACTGACCATTTTGGCTCTCCTAAGGCATAGTCGATAAACTCCAACACAAGGTTTCCAGTGAAATCTTGAATTGGTGATATATCACGGAACATCTCCAGCAAACCTTTTTGAAGAAACCACTCATATGACTTACGCTGGATCTCAATGAGATTAGGCATCTCCATGACTTCTTGAATTTTGCCATAGCTAACGCGTTTCCTTTTACCTTGTTGAACGGCTACTGCCAACGGCCTTCACCTCTCCTTTTGATGCGAATTTACATGATTAAAAGCAAGGGGAGTCCCCTCGCTTATAGTTCATATTATTATACTGTTTACTTTTAACCAAAAAATATTCATGGATTTCCTCCCAAAAATATTTCTGGATTAGCAGGAATAACATGATTTAACGTGGAATTTATATACAGGCGAAGTTATCCCCATAGGTAACACTAATTCATGATATCACACAGTTTGGAAACTGTCAAGGCATTTCTTTCATCATGCCTTCAATGAATTAGGCTCTGTCATACTAAGGACAATAGGTCCCTCTTCACAGTATAGAATCAATGTTGTCTGATAAGTTAAAAAGCACCCATTCCTCGAAGGGTGCTTTTTATTTTTACTAAACTTACTTAACCTCTACAACTGCTCCAGCGTCTTCTAACTTACCTTTAACTTCTTCGGCTTCTTCTTTAGATACACCTTCTTTTACAGCTGTAGGTGCGCTATCAACTACTCCTTTTGCTTCTTTCAAACCTAAGCCTGTTAATTCACGAACGACCTTAATTACGCCTATCTTTTTGTCACCAGGTGATTGTAACATTACATCAAACTCAGTTTGTTCTTCTTCAGCTTCAGCAGCGCCAGCACCGGGCATAGCCATTGCTACCGGAGCAGCTGCAGACACACCAAACTTATCTTCCATAGCTTTAACTAATTCGGATAGCTCTAAAACTGTCATGCTTTCAATCGCTTGTAAAATCTCTTCTCTTGTCATTGATAAATACCCTCCTTAGGATATACATTTAATTTTGATCTAAAGTTTGTGGGCTAGGCTCCGGCTTCTTCCTTCTTCTGCCGTACTGCGTCTAGTACATAAACCGCATTGCGAATAGTTCCTTGTAATACATTAACAAGTCCCGCTACAGGCGCTTGCATTCCTCGAGCTACTTGACTTAGTAATACTTCACGAGAAGGTAGATCAGCGAGAGCTTTCACCGTCGCTATATCTAGGATTTTGCCTTCAAGCAACCCACCTTTGACTTCCAAGTTCTGATGGGTCTTGGCGAAATCACTAATAATCTTTGCTGGTGCAACTGGATCTTCATATCCGAATGCGATGGCCGTTGGGCCTTCAAGCAATGGAACTACGTCATCTAAGCCGCTCTCCTTAGCTGCACGAATGGTAAGTGTATTTTTTAACACCTTGTACTCAACGCCAGCCTCACGCAACTGCTTGCGTAACTCTGTTACTTCCGCAACATTCAATCCTCGGTAATCTGTAATTACCGCACCTTGGACCCGACCTAGCTTGTCTTTAATCTCATCAACAACAGCTACTTTTTCAGGTATTGCCATAGTTTCACCTCCTTGGGTTTAAGATACCAAAGAACGAAAAAAGGATCTCCACAAACAGCTGGAGATCCCAAACAGGCACACTAATACCTACTATCAGTTGTCTCCTGATAGTGATTCTTCCCGTTTCAAACCTCGGTTGGCAAGTAGAACTTCTTAAGCCAGGGATATATCCTAGCACCAACTGTCTTTGGTGTATTTCTATTGAGCTTATTTAGTTTAACATCCATAATGGATATGGTCAACTATTATTTTGCATTGGATTGCGCATCTTGCGGACTTAAACGAACACCAGGTCCCATGCTAGAGGACAGACACACTTTCTGCAGATAAACACCCTTCGCTGCTTGTGGTTTCGCTTTAATTATAGCACCTAATAGCGCAATAAAGTTACTCAGTAGCTGATCCTCACTAAAGGATGCCTTTCCAATCGGCACGTGGATTCCTGCTTCCTTGTTTACACGAAACTCTACCTTACCTGCTTTAACCTCTTTTACCGCATTGGTAATCTCAAATGTAACAGTGCCAGTTTTGGGATTCGGCATTAGACCTCTTGGTCCTAGGATCCGTCCGAGCTTACCTACTACACCCATCATATCCGGGGTAGCGATGGCTACATCGAAGTCAACCCAACCACCTTGTATTTTCTCGCCAAGCTCTTCAGCACCGACAAAATCAGCTCCAGCCTCCTCGGCTTCCGTTGCCTTTTCGCCTTTGGCGAATACAAGCACACGCACTTCGCTACCAGTTCCATTAGGGAGAACTACGGTGCCTCGCACCTGTTGTTCGGCATGACGCGGATCTACACCAAGCTTTAATGCTACTTCTACAGTCTCGTCAAATTTCGCTGTTGCACATTTCTTTACTAGTTCTATACCTTCAGCTAAGCTATACAACTGTTCTCGCTCTACTAACTTAGCAACCTCTTGAAATCGCTTGCCTCGCTTTGCCATAATAGCTTTTCCTCCTTTGTGGTACAATCGGCATTTATCCTCCCACAGTATTGCTTACTTGCTCTACCGCTCCAAACCACCACTCATGATGGATCATCTAGTCTTCCACAATGATTCCCATGCTGCGAGCAGTTCCTTCAATCATTCGTGTCGCGGCCTCTAAATCAGCTGCATTTAAATCCGGCTTTTTTAACTCAGCGATCTCTCGCACCTTAGCACGCTTAATCGTACCAACTTTGTTCTTATTTGGCTCTCCAGATGCTTTGTCTAAGTTCATTGCCTTCTTTAGCAATACAGCAGCTGGTGGAGTCTTTGTAATGAACGAAAAGGACCGGTCCTCAAAAACGGTAATAACCACAGGAATAATCATACCTGCTTGTTGCGCGGTCCTTTCGTTAAATGCCTTACAAAACTCCATAATGTTTAAACCATGCTGACCAAGGGCAGGTCCTACTGGAGGAGCTGGATTCGCTTTTCCTGCAGGAACTTGTAGCTTAATAAAAGCACTTACTTTTTTTGCCATGGCGCATATACCCCCTCACACTAATGTGGTAATGGCGGATTTTCATCCTCCCACTTAAAACAGACTCCTTAGAGTTTCGCTACCTGGTTAAAATCTAACTCTACCGGAGTTTCACGCCCAAACATAGATACCTTAACAGTCAGTTTGCCTTTTTCGGGATTGAGTTCTTCGACTGTGCCAGAGAAGTTGAGAAACGGTCCAGCGATAACTTTTACAGTCTCACCGAGGCTGTAATGAGCTTTCGATCGAGGTTGTTCAAAGCCCATCTGTTCTAAGATGGTTTGCGCTTCGTCTGCCTCAAGGGGTATCGGCTTTACACCTGAACCCACAAAGCCTGTAACACCAGGAGTATTTCGGACAACATACCAAGAGTCATCTGTAACCACCATCTCCACAAGTACATACCCGGGAAAAACCTTTTTCTGTGTCACTTTCTTTTTGCCATCTTTATAATCAACGACTTCCTCCGTAGGCACAACTACACGAAAGATTTTATCTTCCATCCCCATAGATTCCACTCGTCGTTCTAAATTTGCCTTCACTTTGTTTTCATAACCCGAATAAGTATGCACAACATACCAGAACTTATCGCTAGTCAACTTCTCACTCATCCTTGAAGGGACCTAAGCGGCCCTTCACCTCCCTATTCGGCCTAATAACGCTAACAACTCAGAAACTACCAAATCCACAACTCCTATAAACACTGCTACAATTATTACCGTAACAAGCACAACAATTGTATAAGTAACCAATTCTTTCCGGTTTGGCCATACTACTTTCCGCAACTCAGCTCGTACTTCACGTAAGAATTTGCCTGCTCGTACCCAAAGAGTTGGTTTAGCTTTTCCAGGTATAGCTACCAAGATACCTCACATCCTTCTTTCACCCCTACCGGGTTTCTTTGTGAACGGTATGAGTTCTACATGTGTTACAGAACTTTTTCAACTCAATGCGGTCCGGATCATTCCGTTTATTCTTATTGGAACGATAGTTTCGATTCTTACATTGAGCACACTCAAGAGTTACACCAACTCGCACAGCCGCCACCTCCAGATTGTCAAAATACCTTTAGAATTTATCACATTTTAGAAGGACTGTCAACCGTAGCTTGTGGAAGTTTCACAATTCTACGTCTTTACGGGTTGACTGATTTACGCGAGAATCTTTGTAACTACACCGGCCCCTACTGTTCTTCCGCCTTCACGAATAGCAAAGCGTAGACCTTCTTCCATCGCGATAGGTGTAATCAACTCACCATAAATCTTCACGTTA
>SKHL01000061.1 GCA_007116995.1 Limnochordia bacterium | reverse complement strand
CAGGAGGGTGTTAATCAGTTCCGCTTAGATTCAGTTTCTGAGCCGTTAACGATTAATGCTATTCGCATATTGCAGCAACCAGTCCCTCGTTTTTATAGTGAAGTAGCAGAGGAGTATGAACGGTTAGGACTACAACCAGCCCAGGATGTTTTTGTGGAGATTCAAGGGCAAGATGCATTATATCGTTCAGCGCCTACGTTATTTCCCACCTTTGACCAGGGGGATCCGACCGTCGAACCTTATCACCCAGCGGAAATACGACTAAACTCCATCGGTGGACACCGCTGGCGAGATGTGGGCGATTGGATTAGCTGGGAGTTTGAAGTTCCACAAAGTGGGCTGTATCAAATTGCAGTTAAAGGGAAACAGGATCAACGCCGAGGTGTTTACTCGGGTCGGAGATTACTAATTAATGGAGAAGTACCATTTCAAGAAGCACAAGCTTTACGCTTCCCATTCTCTCAGCACTATCAGATGCATGTATTAGGAAATGATACCTTAGATTCTCCTGCACTAGTGTATTTAGAAGAAGGGACTAATGAAATACGACTAGAAGCTGTTTTAGGCGATCTAGCTGATTTGTTGCGTAGAACAGAGCAAGCTCTATATGAGTTAAACACTATCTATCGGCGAATCATTATGATTACCTCAGCAACTCCTGACCCAATGAGAAGTTACCAATTAGAGCAGCGTATTCCTGGTCTTATAGATCGATTAAGGATTCTTGCTAATAATATCAGTGGAATGTCCGATGATATTATGGATATTACCGGGCAAAGAGGCGGACACACTGTGGTATTAGAATCGTTTGCTAGAATGCTTAATGACGCAGCTGAACGTCCGTATCGGATACCAAGGTTGTTAGGTGAGTTTAGAGATAATGTGGGTTCATTAGGAACTTGGATTATGCAAACACGACTACAGCCATTACAAATTGATTTGATTATCGTGGCATCACCAGAGAAAGTTATGCCGCGGGCACAGGCTACACCACTGCAGACTATATCTCATGAGATAGGGGCATTTGCAGCATCCTTTACGCATGACTATAATCGAGTTGGAGACTTTTCCCCGCCTGGGTTAGATCGTGAGGATATGTTACGTGTGTGGATTGGGTCTGGTCGTGACCAAGGCCAAGTATTAAAGCAAATGGTTGAGGATAGCTTTACTCCGAATACCGGAATTCCGGTTGACCTGGAGCTAATTGTTGCAATGGATCGCTTGTTGATCCCGGCCACTATTGCAGGAACTGGACCAGACGTAGCCTTAGGTGCTGCTAATATGGATTTGGCTTTCCGAGGTGCATTATTGGATCTAACACAGTTTGAAGACTTTGATCAAGTGGCAACACGATTTATGCACAGCGCGTTTCTACCCTTTAGATTTAGAGATGCAGTATATGGATTACCAGAAGTGCAAGGGTTCCCCATGCTGTTCTATCGTAGAGACGTGCTAGAAGAGTTAGGACTCGAAGTTCCGCAAACATGGGAGGATGTATACGCGATTATTCCCGAGTTGCAGAAGGAGAACATGGAGTTTGGTATTCGTCCGCAAATGCAAACTTACCAAATGTTCCTTTACCAAGAGGGAGTACCTCTCTATAAAGCCGATGTGGCAGAGACTAACTTAGATTCGGAAGTTGCAGTACAGGTATTTGACCAGTTAACGGATTTATTCACCCTTTATAATCTACCACTAGAGTATAACCTAGAGAACCGTTTCCGAATGGGTGAAATGCCTTTGGCTATTGATAATTACGGTCTGTTTAATACTCTGTCTGTATTTGCTCCTGAGTTACGAGGTGAATGGGGCTTTACAGTGGTGCCGGGTATTAGACAGCCTGATGGAAGTATTAACCGAGCCGTTCCTGTAGCCGGTACAGTAGTACCTCCAGGAGTTGTCGCAGTTCCCGCTGGTACATCGGGTGGAGTTATTATGACAGCATCTGATCGATATGATGAGGCTTGGGAGTTCCTCAAATGGTGGACCTCTGAAGAGACTCAGGTCCGATTCGGTCGGGAACTTGAGAGCTTGATGGGTGCTGCTGCTCGATATGCTACAGCTAACGTGGAAGCGATGAAACAGCTACCATGGCGTGCTGAAGAACGCGATGTGTTGCTTGAACAATGGCATTGGGTAGATGGTGTGCCAGCTGTACTCGGTGGATACTATGTAAACCGACAGCTAGACTGGTTGTTTAGAGCTATTGTAATCAATAATCAACCACTACGAGAATCTATTCTCGACTACAATCGAGCAGCTAATGAAGAGCTTGTACGGAAACGGAATGAGTTTGGACTAGAGACTAAACTTGAAAACATCAGTCCAGAGCTCGAGGAGCTTTACTGGAGCCATTACACCCACTTATTTAAATTGGAGTAGTTTTGCTCTAACACAGAGTTGTTTAACTGGACTCCACCATAGGCCCTGTCTATAGTGGAGTCTCCCCCAACAACGTGACTTAAGAATGGAGGGAATTAAGTGAGTTCAGTTGTCACTAATACTACAAAAGGTAATCCAAAGGGTGTATTTAAAGAAAGGCTTTCTCAGTTTTCCGAGAGACTGAAGCAGGATCGGGTTTCCTATGCATTTATTGCCCCCTTTGGTATTCTATTTTTTGCTTTTACGGTTTTCCCAGTAGCATTATCGATTATTTTGAGTTTTACCTACTTTAATATGTTACAGTGGCCAACATGGGTTGGTTGGGAGAATTACATTCGGTTATTTTTAGCTGATGATATTTTCCTAGTTGCTGTGAAAAACACCTTATTCTTCGCAGCGATCACTGGACCGTTTAGCTATGTCATGTGCTTTATTTTTGCTTGGTTCATTAACGAGCTACAACCGAAGATTAGGGCATTTATGACTTTGTTATTTTATGCACCATCGATTTCAGGTAATGCGTTTCTCATCTGGAATATCATCTTTAGTGGTGACACCTACGGGTATGTTAACGGCTTCTTAGTCTACTGGGGAATTGTAGATAGACCAATACAATTTCTTGTTGATCCGACATACATGATGACCATAGTTATTATCGTGGTATTATGGATGAGTCTAGGAACGAGTTTCTTAGTATTTATCGCTGGATTACAGGGTATCAGTTCCTCATTATACGAAGCTGGTGCTCTTGATGGAATTCGTAATCGGTGGCAGGAGCTTTGGTTTTTAACTATTCCTGCGATGCGAGGATATATGATGTTTGGTGCGATTATCTCTATTACAACATCATTTGCTGCGGCGGGCCAATTGACGGCACTAACGGGTCCGACTCCCACGGACTATGCGACCTGGACTGTTATGCAGCATCTACAAGACTATGGGTATATACGGTACGAGATGGGTTACGCTGCTGCCATCGCTGTATTGCTGTTCTTAACCATGGTTAGTATGCAGAAGCTCGTACAAAGAATGCTTAATAAAATTGGTTCGTAGGAGGGATATTCTTGATTAGTCTGCAATTACGTAAGAAGAGATTGTCACGAAGCACCGGAGGAGACTTAGTTATTTTTGCATTCCTTGCTGCTGGTGCCGCATTTATGGCCCTACCTCTGGTTTATGCAATTAGTAATGCCTTTAAGCCACTAAACGAGTTATTCATTTTCCCACCTCAGTTCTTTGTGAGGCATCCTACTCTAGACAATTTCAATGATATGTTAGTATTAATGGCCAATTCGTGGGTGCCTATGTCACGGTATTTCTTTAACTCAACATTCATTGTTATTACAGGAATGCTTGGTAATGTAGCAGCTGGATCTATGGCAGCCTATGCGTTATCAAAGCACAAGTTTCTTGGTCAGGACTTGATGAATGAAGTTATTGTACTATCACTTATGTTTGCTCCTGCTGTAGTCGAGATTCCTAACTATTTAACAATCTCCTATTTGGGTTGGATTAACACCTATGCAGCTGTAATCGTACCTAGTTGGGCTTGGACTCTTGGTCTGTACCTGATGAAGAAGTTTATCGATGCGATGGTACCGGATACTCTGATTGAGGCTTCTCGTATTGACGGAGCTAGTGAGTTTCGGATTTATGCCCAAATTGTCATGCCGATTGTTAAACCAGCTTGGTTAACTCTAATCATCCTAGTATTTCAGCAATTATGGGGTATCACAGGTGGTATGTTTATCTACGCTGAGGAGTTAAAAACCCTACCTTACGCACTAGACCAAATGGTTCAAGGTGGTATTGCTCGTGCCGGTGTAGCAGCTGCGGTAACGTTGATGATGATGTCAGTACCCATTATCGTATTTGTCATTAACCAAAGTAAGATTGTAGAAACCATGGGTACATCTGGTATGGGCGGCGAATAATTAGCACGAAAGATAACCTGAGTTGACTCAGGTTATCTTTTTTTGGGTGCGCCACGCATGGCGCATAACTTGGCGGTGAAAGTCCACTATGGGGGCCTGTAGTTACCAACCATTAGCAAAGAGCAAGGGTGTCCACTGTGAGGTGGAATCTGAAGGAAGCTGGAAAGAGTAAAATTCCTCGGATGCGGCTTCTATGTGTGGACCCAATAATGGAATGGATGTTGAAGAACGGAGACGCTGATTGAACGATATCTTCAGGGGATGGGTTAATCACTTTAAGCTACGAAATGGATATATCAGCTTTCTGGAATATTTTCTGCAAAGTAGAGTGTAAGCTATGGAAGCGCCGTATACCGAACGGTACGTACGGTGCTGTGGGAGGTCGGCTACTCAATTAATTGGTAGCCTCCTACCCGATTTTCCTTACTTACACAAATAATGCTGGCGTTTTATGGTATAATAGTCGGTGTAGATCAAGTTAGGGAGGGGTTTACAGTGTATCTTAAAAAATCCACCAACCATAAAACCGGAAGAACGTATCTCTCTGTTGTTGAAAGCTATTATGATAAAGAGTCTAAATCATCTCGTACCAAAACTATAGAATCCATTGGTTATCTCGATGAACTTTGTGAACAATACGAAGATCCAATAGCGCATTTTAGCGCTTATGTTGACAAGCTTAAGAAAACAAAAAAGGAAGAGCCCGTTACTCTTGCATTCTCTACCAAGGAAAAACTCGAGGTAGGTACCAATCTAAGAAAAAACTTTGGGTATGTTGTCCTCAGTGTTCTCTATCATGAACTAGAAATTGATAAGTTTCTTATCAATCGACAACGCAGCACCAAGATCAACGCTAATACCAACGACGTAATGAAGCTTCTGGTGTTTTCGCGTTTGTTATGTCCTGCTTCTAAGAGGAAAACCTACGAGAGTAAAGATAGGTATTTTGATAAGCATAGCTACTTGTTAGATGACATCTACCGCTCCTTAACCTTCTTTAACCTAAAGGGTAATGAATTACATCTCTGGATCAACGATCGCATCAAAGAGTATTACAATCGTGATACCAGCCTGGTTTACTATGACGTGACCAACTACTATTTTGAAACCGATAAGCAAGATGAGTTGCGGCGAAAAGGCGTTTCCAAAGAGCATCGTCCGAACCATATTGTTCAAATGGGCCTCTTTATGGACACAAACGGCATCCCCATAACCTATGATCTATATTCTGGCAACACAAATGACTGCCTAACCTATCGCCCGACCTTAGCTAAAATTAAAAAGCAATATAACCTTGGAAAAACTATTATTGTCGCAGATAAAGCAATGTCTACGGGCGACAACATCTATTACACCTTGTCTGCCAAAGATAGTTATGTCTTCAGCATATCTGTCCGTGGTGTTAGTAAGGAAATTAAGGAATTTGTCCTTGATCAACAAGGGTATCAGTGGTTAGGAAAAGAATATAAGCGCAAAGAGCGCTGCTCTTCAAGGACCATTAAAGTTACTGGTACCAGTGGTACGAAGTTCAAGAAAACTGTACACGAAAAACAGATTGTCTTCTATAGTGAGAAGTATGCCAAACGAGCTCGAATTGATCGTGCAGCTGCTATTGAAAAGGCGAAAAAGCTAATTCAGTCTCCTGGAAGTTATACCCGCTCTACTTCCTATGGTGCTGCTGGATATGTAAAAAACATCCAGTTTAAAAAGGATACGGGCGAAGTACTAGATACCGGGCAGGCCCTATCGCTTGACGAGAAGAAAATCAGGCAAGAAGAGAAATTTGATGGCTACTATCTTATTGTTACCAACGAATGTAAACTGTTGGCAGATAAAGTAATTGACATATATAGAGGGCTTTGGAAAATTGAGGAGTCGTTCAAAGTCCCGAAGTCAGATCTTGAAACACGCTCAATATATGTGTCTAGCAAAGAACATATTAAGGCTCATTTCCTAACCTGCTTTGTCGCTCTAGTACTTGCACGTATCCTTGAACATAAACTTAATCACAAACACAGTATTTCAAAGGTGCTCGATAGCCTGCAGAAATGCAGCTGTTCAAACCTGCAGCTCAATTACTATTTTTTTGATTATTACGATGAAGTCTTAGAGGATCTTGGCGACATATTTTCAATTGACTTCTCGCAGAAAATGCGCACTTTAAAAGAAATAAAAAAAATATTAGCATCTACAAAAAAAGGCTAATATTCGCTATGGTTTCACGAAAAACACAACGAGCCGTAATTCCTAATATAAAAAGGTTACGGCTCGTTGTGTTTAATTGGAACTGCAAAAGTAGACGAGCTGCTGAACGCACACGACAAAACATTCTACCGTTTATGGAGGAGAAGCTTTTCCCCAGAGTAAACCGGCAGAAAGCGCTGGTTGACTACGTAGGTAGAGTGAAATTTCTTGGCTTCATATTCTTCTCGGATTACTATCGACGAGCAATAGCGCAATCTATGGAACTGGCGTACACCGAGCGGTACGTACGGTGGGGAGGGAGGCTACTAGATTAATGGGTAGCCTCCTACCCGATCCTCAGAGTGACTTAGTCTTTGTTAGGAGACAATGAAGCGACGAGGACTAAATGTTCTTCTTAGCAGGAATCTAGGTATACCATGACGAACGATATCGCAGATATAATCAGAGTTAAGACATGAGGCAGGAAGTGGCAAAAAACTGGCGAAATATTCGATATGAACCCTAGTGAGGGCAGTAAAATGGCAGAAATGCATTATCTTGAGGAGAGGAGCATTCCTGTAATGACTATAAATGGACTTTGAATATCCAAAATGAGAATAAATTGCAAGTACACTCGAAGATTTTGGTGGTTGAAACTGATATTGGAAAGGACACACACTATGCCCGTGCGTTTGATTTCCTAGGGATTGAAATAGGCAAGTTGCTGAAGTTTAAGAGTTCCGCGCAAGCCTACACAGCCTTAGATAACTGGATGGCATATATTCTAGAGATTGGCTCAATGATTTCAATACGTAATACTTCGAAAAAAAGAGAATGAACGAGTAAAAGAAAGTATATTAAGGGAGGTAGTTCTGTGGAACTAGATGAGTCCTTGTACAGTGATTTAGATGGGTTATTACGCCGAATAACACGTAAGTTAAGCGCTCATGCCCATTCTATCGTGGTTGAGTTCGATTTAACACCGCCACAATTCCATGCACTATTGTTTTGTCGTCGGAAAGATAACCCTTCAATGAAGAATCTTTGCCAGCATCTATATCTAACATCTGCCACTGTGACCGGTATTGTGGATCGACTTGAGGAGAAAGGTCTAGTCAGTCGGGTTCGAGACCTAGTCGATCGTCGTAGTGTAAAGGTTCAGGTCACAGATGCAGGTGAAGAGTTACTTAAGAAAGTGTTAGTTACCCGACAAGAGGTACTTGCTGAATGTTTGGCCGGATTTGATTCCGAGGAGCAAGCTCAGCTTGTTTCCTTGCTGGAACGATTATCTAATTCAGTAGATTCGTTGCGTTAAGAGAAAAATCAAGCAAAGATTCTTGGGTATCTAACACTATTACAAGCTTTCCATGCCGAAAAACTTGCTGCTGCTTGACTTTTCCCCAGCACGGGGGGTGCATTCGCTATTGCAATTGTGGCTGGGTAGTCTTGCTAACATTTTAATAAATTATTATTTACATATCATGCAACAGGTGGTATACTATTCTGGAGTTGATAATTATCCAGTAGGTAATCCTCGGAAGATCTATAAAGACGGAACCAAAAGGAGGCTGTTTAATGGACGCAGGTAATGAGCCAATAGTGGAGTTACGCGGGGTGGAACGTACATATCATGTCGATGGGAAAGATGTCCACGCCCTACGTGGCGTAAGCATAAAAATACCAGAAAACAAGCTCATAATTCTAAAGGGACCATCGGGTTCGGGTAAAACTACAGTCTTAAACATTATGGGAGGTTTAGATCAACCCACCAAGGGTGAGATGTTGTTTAAAGGTAGAGACTTAGGGAAGTTTTCCGATCGCCAACTCACTCTTTGGAGACGGCAACAGGTGGGATTCGTATTTCAGACATTTGCATTAATTCAAACCCTCTCAGCCTTTGAAAATGTGGAACTGCCCATGCGTATTACACGAAAGTCATGGAAGGAACGTCAAGCCCGCACCCTAGAGTGCCTAGATATTGTAGGCCTTAGAAAACGGGGCACCCACCGGACTTTTGAGATGAGTGGAGGTGAACAACAGCGGGTGGGTATTGCCCGCGCCTTAGTTAATAAACCAGCTCTGATCATGGCCGACGAACCAACAGGTGAAGTAGATTTTCGTACAGGGATACAGATTATGCAGTTATTCCGAACGATGGTGGATGAAGGTGGTATAACTATCTGCTTAACTACTCATGATCCCGCTTTTATGGAATATGGTGACCTGGTTTTTGAAATACAGGATGGAGAAATTATACGTTAGGAGTGACAGGTATGCAGGGAACCCAGAGTATAAATAAGATGAAATTAACAGCAGTATTGATCATGGGGTTGGTTGTGAGTGGATGTGCACTATTACCCGTAGAAACGATTGATGCACCACCACCATTATTAGAACCTCCAGCACCACGTATTGTAACTCATCAGGTAACAAGGGGATATATTGCGCAAGAAGTGTCTGGCCTATCTAGAGTAGGCGCCCAGCAAGAGGAATCTTTGTTTTTTACGCAACGAGGACGGATAGCAGATATTTTTGTTAAATACGATGAATGGGTGGATCCAGGACAACCCTTGGCGCGGTTAGAGGCTGGAGATTTAGACCATCGGTACACCCTTGCAAAACTAGATCTAGAGAGGGATCGGATGCGTTTAGAACGGGTACAAAACCTAGCTAGAACAGAAGGATTTGTTAATCCATTTGATTTGCGGATGGCTGAAATTGATTACGAAAGAACTCGCCTAGGGTTTGAACGTCTAGAAAAACAAGTCGAGGCTATTACCATATATGCTCCATTCCGCGGTCAAGTTACAGCGATTAATATGCGTAAGGCCGAGACAGTGGAAGAATTCCGAAACGTGATTACCATTGCCGACCCGACGCAGCTAGAGTTACACATGAATATAGGCGCACACCAGCTTCGGCTGATAGCTCCCGGGCAACGAGCCATGATCCGGTTACAAACAGGTCTTGATGTTGAAGCTGTAGTGGAAATAGTACCAACTTCAGGTACTCGGTTTTCTATCCAAACAGACAGCACAGTTATTCTTTCTTTAGTTGATTCTGATGTAACGCTTAACTTTAATTCCTTGCTACAAACACGTGTGTTAATTCAAGAGCGAGAAAACGCTTTATTACTCCCACGATCAGCGGTACGAGAGTTCCAGGGACGCACATTTGTTCGGGTGATTGAAGGAGATACTCGTCGTGAAGTGGATGTTGAGACCGGTATTGAGAGCCAAACCCATGTAGAAATCATTAGAGGGTTAGAAGAAGGCCAACAGGTAATTGCCAGGTAGACCCAGATGTCATTGGATTACACCACCGAAGTAACGGAAAATCGGAAGTCTGGTGATATGGGTACAGGATGTGTGTACCACCTGTTTTCAGGTGGTACAGTTGCTGATTTAAGCAGCGAGGAAGGAAGGTGTTGTGATCAGTGGGAGTTTTCACCATATTATGGATTATGATTAAACAGATCATCAATAACTGGCAGTTAGAGTTGATTTTACTATTAGGTCTAGTGCTTGCGGTCGGAGTATTCTCTAGTATTCCCATGTACAGTGAAGGATCTCTCCAGTTTTCATTAGTACGCCATTGGGAAGAGCGAAGCAGTGCTCAAAACCCGCCAGGTGTTGTGCATATAGCTAATGATCAGTGGCGTGATTATCATGTGATCTTATCAGGGTCTGACTGGCGAGCGCAAGACGAAGCGTGGGAAGAATTTCAGAGACTAGATACAATGTTGAGGCGAGATATACCCCAACAGTTTGGTTCGGAACTACTCCATTTAGTAGAAATGGGCCGGATTGAGCGTAAGTGGGTACAACCGGTTATACCCGATGGTTATAGCCAACGAAGATACTTAGATATTCAATATATTTCGGATCTTGAAGACCGCATTACCATTATCGATGGACGGTTACCTAGTCCTGAGTTCGGAATTACTGATGAGACTATAGAGGTAATGGTGGATGAAGTGGCGCGCGACTCTCTTAATATTATGCTGGATCGATTATATACCTATCCGTTGCGAGTAGCTGATGGAGAAGAAAGAAGAACCCTTAATGTAAAGGTAGTCGGTATATTTAGAGTTGATCAAGAATCCCTAAACCAGCCCGTTTGGGTCAACAGACCACCCTTTGAGCAAACCTTCTTTGTCTTACCTGAGGTGTTTGCTGAGTTAGTACAAAGAGACGATACCCAGCCTAATGGATATGATTGGTTCTTTGTTTTTGAACATCAATCGATTCGGGTACACCAACTAATGGGTTTAGTGTATGGATTGCGTACTGTAGAATCGCGTGCAAAGCAAATTAGTGAAAATGTCCGTTATGTTCGTAGTCCATCAAACACGCTACGTTCATTCATGAGTAGAGCGGAAGTTCTACAGAAATTGTTGTTAATTTTGAGTCTACCAGTTATGGGAATGATTCTTTATTATGTAATATTAGCTGCTAGCTTAACGGTTCGTCGACGAAGAAACGAAATTGCAATGTTAAAGAGTCGGGGAGCTTGTGTACCACAGATTATGCTTATATTTGCGTTAGAGTGGGGAATTCTCTGCTTAGTGGCCATTGGAATCGGCCCTTATTTGGGAATGTTTATCGCCAGGGTGATGGGAGCGGCTGCGGGCTTTCTCAGTTTTGTCGGTCGCGAACCACTTCCTGCAGTAATCGGTATTAATGCGTATAAGTATGCATCTGCCGCTGCGGGTGTAGCTTTAATTAGCTGTTTGTTTCAGGTTTTACCAGCAGCTCGACACAGCATTGTCAGCTATAAGCAAGATATTGGTCGCAGTGGGGCTGTTCCGGTTTGGCAGAGGTACTACTTAGATTTTATTCTGTTAGCCTTTAGTGCATATGGCTACCGTGCGTTGCTTCAACAGATCGAGGCACTAAAAGCGGGAATAGCGGAAGTGTCAGAGCTCTTGTTAGATCCGATGCTGTTCCTAGTTCCTGTGCTGTTTTTGGTTTCTGCTGGGTTGTTTGTGTTACGGATTTTGCCTTTAGTCATTCGGTTCTTTGCTTGGATAACAACTCGGTTACCTGATATTTCCATAGTTATGACATTGCGTCAATTCTCTAGGGATCCAGGGCGCTTTACACCGTTGATGTTTTTCATCATCTTAACGGTAGCCTTAGGTATTTATGGAGCATCTATTGCCCGCACCTTAGATCATAATTATGTAGATAGCATCATGTATGAAGTAGGCAGTGATGTGGTTTTCCAATCTCGTTGGTCTACTGGATCATCTATGGGTGGGTTTTATGATGAAGATGATCTGGGAGGCATGTATGAGGCCGAACCGCAAGAAAGAGCAGAACCGCCTTTTTATCTGCATAAAGACTTACCTGGTGTAGTGGATGCAGCTCGTGTAATGCGCTACCGCGCTGGAGTTGATGGTCAGCGAGGGACCTTACTTGGAATAGATCCAATAGACTTTGCTCATGTGGCTTGGTTTAGGCAGGATTTAGCACAAGAGCATATGAATTACTATCTAAACGCCTTGATTCTCTATGAAGAGGCAGCTATTGTCTCTCGAGACGTCTTTGAAGCTAGTAATATGCAAATAGGTGACTGGATCAGTGTACGAGTAGGCGATCGAGAGATGGATTTCTTTGTTGCTGGCATAGTTGATTACTGGCCATCCGTCCAACCAAGAGAGTACCCCTTTATGGTGGTAAACTTAGATTATGTACACTCCCAATATATAATTGAACCATACCAAGTCTGGTTACGGTTAGAGCAAGGGGCGCAATTAACCCCTATGGTTGAAGAGCTGCGAGAGGAAGATATTTGGGTCTCCTATATTAATGATACGAGATCTCGAATTATTCAGGGTCGCCGCGATCCACAGCGGATGGGACTTTTCGGTATGCTATCCATTGTGTTTGTGGTTTCGGTATTGATCACAGTGATTGGCTTTTTACTCTACAGTTTTCTATCATTAAAGGATCGGATGTTGCAGTTTGGTGTATTGCGATCAATTGGATTATCGTTCCCTCAGTTGCTGACTATGCTCAGCCTTGAACAGCTACTTTCAGTTGGAGTAGCCTTGGTACTAGGGACTGTGTTTGGAACCATAGTTAGTTACGTGTTCATTCCCTTCATGCAAGTAACACAAGGTATTGCCGGTGTTGTACCACCGTTTATTGTGGTGGTACAGTCAGAAGACATAATCCGGATATTTGCTATGTTAGGTGGCACTTTGTTTGTTGGGTTAATTGGATTAGGCATAATCCTAGCGAGGATGAAGCTTAACCAAGCCATTAAATTAGGGGAGGAAGTATAGATGCGAAATATAGCCAAGTTGCCGTTGATCTGGCGAAGCAAACTTTGTTCCCAAGGTGGTTGGAAGGGTAAGTTAGCGGATCTTGTTCGTATACAAAAGCCTATGACCTTTGATCCTGATAAGATCATTAACTGTGATAATTTGGTTAAGATTTATAAGGTATCAGATTTAGAGGTTATGGCCCTTCAAGGACTAGAGCTTAATGTAAAAAAAGCGGAACTCTGTGCGATTATTGGTAGTAGTGGTAGTGGTAAGACCACCTTGCTTAGCATTCTAGGTGGGTTAGAAACTCCCACAGCTGGTATAGCTAGAGTAGTGGGT
>SKHL01000108.1 GCA_007116995.1 Limnochordia bacterium | reverse complement strand
ATTAATATTATTCTTAAGGATTGAGAGGATTTGTATGGATGGAGCTTGACCCATATTTGCCATTCATCCCCTTCCTCAACATTGAAAGTGTAGGGAGGGGATGAATGGCTCAGTTTTCTAAGAATGACTATATGCCTTTTTCACTATAATTTCACAGGATTGCGCAGTGTGCCGATTCCTTCAACTTCAACTTCAACCACATCGCCATTTCTGAGGAACACTTGAGGATCCCGCGCCACGCCTACACCTTCTGGGGTACCAGTCATAATCACAGTCCCAGGAAGTAGGGTCATATTCTTTGAGCAATAGCTAATCAGATAGGCTATTGTAAAAATCATATCTGCTGTGTTAGAATCCTGCATGGGAGAGCCATTCACCCTGGAACGAATTCTTTGATTATTAGGGTCTATTTCCGTCTCAATCCAGGGTCCAATGGGACAAAAGGTGTCAAAGGATTTTCCGCGAGCCCATTGCACATCTAAGCGCATTTGGCAGTCGCGGGCACTTATGTCATTCGAGCAGGTATAGCCAAGTACATAATCTAGAGCTTCGGCCTCTTCCACGTCCTTGGCTGTTTTTCCAATCACCACTGCTAATTCAGCCTCGAAATCTACTTCATTGGGATGATTCTTCGGAAGCTTAATAAAGGCGTCCGGTCCAACTAGACTTGTATTGGCTTTTATGAAAATTACTGGTTTTCTAGGAATATCTCGACCATTTTCTAGAGCGTGTTTCCGGTAGTTTAACCCAATAGCTATGATATTTTTAGGCTCAATAGGCGCTAAGAGTTCCACATGGGCTAAGCTGTGGTTCTTGCTAGTAATTGTAAACTCGTCATAGATATCACCAACGATTTCTGCTATTTGATTATCTGCGAGCACTCCATAAAAAATACGATCTCCCTGTTTTGCTCTCCCTATCCGCATAAGGGTAACCTCCTCAATTGTCTATTGGTATAGCCTGCCATTTTTCAGGAACAAATATATCTTTCCTATGCGGCTTTAGAGATACCGGCGAAATTCCCAATCATGTACTTCCTGGCTATATTCTTCCCATTCTCTCGTCTTGGCTTGGATATACATATTAAAAATATGAGTACCTAAGGCGTCCTTCATCAGTGTACTATTCTTTAATTCTTGGAGAGCTTCCTTCAAGGAACGTGGAAATTGCTGGATTCCACGAGATATTTTTGTTTTATTATCTAAGTCATACGTGCTTTGATCGCAACAGTCCGGTGGATCAATTTTTGACTTAATACCGTCTAGTCCTGCGGCCAATACAGCAGATAAAGCCAGGTAGTGATTGGCTGTGGGATCGGGATTGCGCAACTCCACCCGGGTACCTGTGCCTCGTTTGGCCGGAACACGAATTAGTGGACTACGATCTCCAGCACCCCAGCAAACATCAGTAGGGGCCTCATAACCGGGAATCAGACGTTTATAAGAATTAACCGAGGCATTCGTAATCGCTGCGAACTCCCGGGCGTATTTGGTTAACCCACCCATATAATGATAGGCTTCTTGGCTTAGCTTTAATGGATCATTTTCATCAAAGAAGATATTCGCCCCATCTTTGAATAGGGACATATTCAAATGCATACAGGTTCCATGGGATCCGGCCACTGGTTTTGGCATAAACGTGGCATGTAATCCATGCTTCTTCGCTACGGTTTGCACAACTAATTTAAAGGTGGAGACGTTATCGGCCGTGGCTAATGCTCCATCATAGCGGAAGTCAATTTCATGTTGTCCGGGGGCGGCTTCGTGATGTGACGCCTCAATGAAAAAGCCCATATCTTCAAGTAGTAGACACATGTCACGACGGGCTTCCTCACCTCGATCATTAGGGGCTAGATCGAAATATCCTGCATTATCATGGGTTTTGGTTGTGGGATTCCCTTCCTCATCTGTTTGAAATAAGAAGAAGTCACCTTCTGGTCAGACGAAGAATTCCTAGCCTAACTTGTCTAGCTCTCGTAGGTTCTTTTTCAACGCATTTCGGGGGCATCCTGTGAAGGGCTCGCCTTCTGGTGTATTAACATCACAGATTAGACGGGCGGTTTTCCCTCGTTTATGTGAACACCAAGGGAATATTTGGAAGGTGGATGGATCTGGCGCTAAATACATGTCCGATTCCTCAACTCGGGTAAATCCCTCTATAGATGAGCCGTCAAACATAATCTGGTTATCTAAGGTTTCATCTAGTTGTAGGGGTGTAATAGCCACATTCTTGAGATGTCCGAAGACATCAGTAAATTGTAACCGGATAAATTTCACGTTCTCTTCTTTGACTTGGTGCTTTACATCATCGATAGTTAACTCAGGCAAAAAAAAGTCACTCCTATGGTTTTTTATTTTCAAAATCAACACCACTAAGCATATCACAGTGGGTACATTTGAACAAAGGGAGTAACTCTCGCTCAGTTAGACTGAGCTGGACTAAGTTTTGCTCAATATCTATCAGCTAGTTAATGGTTACAATTCGACAAGAAAAGGGCAGATACCAGCCATATGCGAGGTCTGCCCTCTTCTTAGTTAATTGAGAGTAGTCCAATGTAATACAGTGAAGTGATAGGCTTCTATGGCTTTGATCACCGATTCCGCATCGCCAGTAGCCAATCGGAAAATCAGGGTGCCTGAATTATTCACGCTTGGGAAGGAGACTACGCTAATAATGGTAATGCCTAAATCGCGAATGATACTAGTTAGCTCTGCTAAAACGCCTAGTTTATCCTGTACCTGTACGGTAATGCGCAAACCGGCACGATGAAGCCCTAGCAAGCGGGTCAGTGCCTCAAATACATTGGACTCGGTAATGATTCCCGCTATTTTTTGGTCCTCTAATACGGGTAAACAGCCAATGTCGTGATGACGCATGACCATAACCGCCTCTTCTACGGTGGTATTCGGAGTGGTGGTAATAACCTTAGTGGACATAATGTCATCTACCGTAATTTTGGAGGTTAAATAATTAATTTCATGTTTACTTAGGGTTGTGGCCGGTGATGGCAGTGCTTTCATTAAATCCGCTTCCGTGACTAACCCCACTAAGGTGTCGCAATCTAGCACGGGTAGTCGTTTTAGCCCATTTTTTTTCATCAGGTCAGCGACGGAACTGATAGAAGCCTGTGGAGAGATGACAATAGGATCATTGGTCATAAAGTCTTTGACAAACATTGTTCCCTACCCCTAGTAATCGCTGGAGGAGATAGCCCCAAGCCGATTGTTTGTAGAGGGCAGGATTCACCTGCCTTTCCATTATCTGATTTTGCTTAATCCAGTCTCTACTCTTAAAAAGATGTTACCTGGGTATCATGCCATGTGCACCAAACTCCCTATTCTCATCTATTCGATGGTGTCGGCCATGTTGTTTGGCGACATGGCGGTCTACTAATGATATTCGGCTTGGGGGTAATTATTTCCTTCTCCCATAATTATTTTGACTCTGACGAACTGATCGGAGAACTCCTAAGCTATAGATCCTTACCCTGATTGGAATTTTTCTCTTCTTTGGTTTTTATTTTTTCCAAATCCTCATTATCTAGCTGGCCATAAGGGCCACCCATCTTTGTGTCAACAAAGGAGATGTCTTTACGAACAGGTAAGTCTTTCCTCTCTTTCCTTATTTCTGGTTCTCTTTCTTGAGTCAAATCTGT
>SKHL01000129.1 GCA_007116995.1 Limnochordia bacterium | reverse complement strand
TGGATGCTGCTGTGGTGGCTCTGATAATGAAGGAACCTGTTGCTAGAGTCTTTCAAAGGAGATGAGGCTAGTAGATTACAAGATGATTTAAGACGGGCGGGAATTAACCCATCCTGGTGGGTGATTAACCAAAGCTGGAATCTACTTGAGACCTCTGATCCTATTTTACAGGGAAGAGCACAGGCCGAATCAGCTTGGATGACGGAGGTAAAAGACCGTCTATCTAAGAAGTGCTCTTTGGTACGATGGCAAATTACGGAATCTGTAGGGTGGTTAAACTTAATGAACTTAGTTGAAGAAAGGGATGAACTAAATGGCCAACCAAACTAAGATAATGTTTTTATGTACTGGTAACTCCTGCCGCAGTCAAATGGCAGACGGATTAGCGAAAAAATTTGGCGGAGATAGGTTTGAAATTTATAGTGCGGGTCTGGAAGCTCATGGTTTAAATCAAAGAGCAGTGATGGTGATGGGAGAAATCGGGATAGATATTTCAGGTAACACATCTGACGTAATTGATCCCGATCTACTCAAGGAAATGGATTACGCTATTACTCTTTGTGGGGACGCTGAAGAACGCTGTCCACTTACTCCTCCATCAGTAACGAGGTACCATTGGCCATTCCCCGATCCAGCCAAAGCTATTGGTACAGAGAAGGTGATTATGGAGCAATTTCGTGAGGTAAGAGATGCTATTGCTAAACGTTCGGAAAAATTCTTGAATGAAGATAGATAGATGTCTGAAGGGACCCTGCAGCTCTGAAATAGGGGTGCCACAGAATTAAGAATAATATCGCTAGGTTTATATGGAGGATTGTATATGCTGGATACCTCTTGATCTAGAGATAGTCTACATTGGAATCGATCTAGCTAAACTATGGATTTTTCGAGAGCTGCTGGTGAAAACTGATAAAGGATGAGGAGGGGTTTGTGTTGAGTGATAAATTATTACAAGATCCAAACGAAACTAACCAAAAGGGACTAGGTGGTTTTGAAAGATATCTTACATTGTGGGTAGCTCTTTGCATTGTAATAGGGGTAGCTATTGGCCAATTGTTCCCAGCATTCCCAGAGATGCTGAGCCGGTTTGAGTACAGTCAAGTATCAATACCAGTAGCTATATTAATATGGTTAATGATTTATCCTATGATGGTTCAGATCGACTTTTCTAGTATAGTATCTGCTGGTAAGCAAAGAAAAGCCATCGGTTTGGCTTCAGTAGTAAACTGGTTAATTAAGCCCTTTACTATGTTCTTCTTCGCTTGGTTTTTCTTAAGAATCGTATTTGCACCTTGGATTCCAGAAGCATTAGCGACAGAGTATATTGCAGGAGCAATTCTCCTAGGGGCAGCACCTTGCACTGCGATGGTTTTTGTCTGGAGCTATTTAACAAAAGGTGACCCTGCGTATACACTGGTACAGGTTGCAATCGATGACTTGGTGTTATTGTTCCTTTATGCTCCAATTGTCATGTTCCTGCTTGGTCTTAGTGATATCTTAGTCCCTTATGATACAATTATTTTATCTGTGGTACTATATATCTTAATCCCGTTAGTAGCAGGTTATTTCTCTCGTAAGTATCTAATTAACACTAAAGGTATCGAGTGGTTCGAAGGAGTGTTTCTTAAAAAACTAGGAGGCTTAACAATCTTTGGTTTATTACTAACGTTGATTATTCTATTCTCTTTTCAGGGAGAAGTAATCTTGGGTAATCCTTTACACATTGTTTTGATTGCAGTACCTCTAATTATTCAGACATTCTTTGTGTTTATGCTAAGCTATAACACCGGAAGAGCTCTTAAGCTTAATCACAGAGTAGCTGGACCTGCTGCGCTGATTTCTTCTAGTAACTTTTTTGAGTTAGCAGTGGCTGCAGCGATATCCTTATTTGGTTTAACGTCAGGAGCCGCTTTAGCTACTGTGGTAGGGGTTTTAGTGGAAGTACCAGTGATGTTGATGTTAGTGCGAATAGTGAATCGTACGAAACATTGGTTTCCAAATAAAGAGACGGTTACCAGGTAATAATTGCTAAAGACACCTAATCCCTAAGTAGGATCCTGGTGTCTTTTTTCTTATCACTGGCATGCTTTCCCATGGCGGATAAAAGGAAGGAAAAGACCCTCATCTACTATTCTCTTGGGTCGGTAGGGCTTTTCAGCCGTTTGTTTATCCCGATGATATCCCTGTGTGTGAGGGGTATATGGAGAGTTCTCTTGACGCTCAAGAACCGATACCCAGAGTACAATACCGAGTTAAACATGCTGACGGAACCTGGCGTTGGCACGAAGGTAGCATTACGCCCGTTTTTGCCGATGATGGCTCTCTGCGGTACTTCGTTGGTGTTTCCAGGGATATCACAGAGCAGAAGCAAGCAGAAGACGACATTGAGTATCTAAGCTTCCACGATGCACTGACCGGACTGTATAATCGCCGGTTCTATGAAGAAGAACTCCGCCGACTCGATGTTGAGAGAAATCTACGTGTAACGCTACTTATGATTGATGTCAATGGGTTGAAGCTGACTAATGATGCCTTCGGCCATGCTGCGGGGGACGAGCTGCTAAAAGCCGTAGCTAAGGTGCTGCAGGCAACTTGTAGAGCCGACGATATTGCTGCTCGAATTGGGGGTGATGAGTTTGCCGTCCTCCTGTCAAAAACAGATGAAGAAGAGACTCTCCGGTTGACGCTGCGCATTCGTGAAGCAATGAGCAGTGAAACCGTAGCGGGTCTTCCTCTCTCCGTGTCCAGTGGTTGGGCTACGAAGACAGACCCACTGACAGACATAGATGATGTGTTTAAAGAAGCAGAGGACCATATGTACCGTGAAAAGGTGTCGGACCGGAGAGAGTATCGTCACCAGACCATTGAACTGATCGTGCAGACACTCTATGCAAAATCACCTGAAGAACGAGAACATTCGGAGCGAGTAAGTCAACTGTGCCGGGATATCGGATCGGCCATGGGTTTGAGCCAGAGTGAGATTGACCAGCTTACGATGGCTGGTGAGCTGCACGATGTTGGTAAGATCGTGATTGACAACGATATACTAGACAAGAAGGATCCACTACTTGATTCTGAATGGGAGCAGATCAAACGACATTCCAATATGGGTTACAGCATCCTCAGTGCAGTCAATGACTATGGACCTCTAGCAGAGAGTGTTCTAGCCCATCATGAACGGTGGGATGGTTCTGGATATCCCCATGGACTGCAGGGAGAAAAGATTCCGATACAGGCACGAATTATCGGGATCGCTGACGCATACGACGCCATGGTCAGTGACCGACCATATCGAAAAGGAAAACGCCATGAAGATGCAGTGATGGAAATTCGCAGATGTGCGGGAAGCCAATTTGATCCAGCGGTTGTGGAGGTGTTTGTCGAGATGATGCAAGGAAAGGAAGCTGCTGCATCTGAACTCTCCGAGCTCACGGACCAGAATACAGAGGTGAGCTTAGAATTGCAAAAGAATAGTAGAGAACAGAAATGAACAAGTAGCTTCTAGTAAAACTAGTGGAAGATTTCTTGCCCATCCAGGAGGAAATGCATCTGCTATACTCGAATAAGAGTATTAAGTAGAAGATTCCATTTGCTGGGTTTGGTAAGTGGGACAATCTCATAGAAAAAGGGCAAATTCGATGAAAATCGAAGGCGCAAAG
>SKHL01000173.1 GCA_007116995.1 Limnochordia bacterium | reverse complement strand
CGTGTTTCCTAAGATGTCTGAGAACTGAAGCCGAATCAGTTTCACTTCTTGTTCGTGGGCTAGTTTTAATACATCCTCCTGAGAATATGTTGTCATTTTCTTCACTCCCTATACTAGTTATAAACTTGACACTGTTAATCTCTGAGTTCATTGTAGCAACCACGGACCGTACATGTCAAGTGCATGTGAGGTATATTATGTAAACAATTTGTTTGTATACAGGTATATGTAAAGGATTAGGGTTTCATTTCGTTCATCCGGGCTGAAGTTGACGAATCCTAGGTTCTTTGTTACTATAGATGTAGATGAAGTTAACATGAGAAGAGGGGGGAATGTTATATGTATTCCATAGGTGCAGTGCAGAAAGAGACAGGGTTAACTGGTAGACAAATTCGGTATTATGAATCTATGGGCTTAATTCAGGTTGCTCGAACTGAAGGAAATCAACGACGATACACTGATAGAGATATAGTACGATTACTAGAAATAAAGGGATTAATTGAGAGAAATCTTGATGTAAATACCGTGAAGAAGCTATTGTCCCAAGAAGATGCAGAGGTCCAAGACTCTAGTAACGAACATAAATCCACAGCTAGCCAGAGTTCTAGTACTAATAGTGTAATTGGAGATAAGTTAACGAGTCTCTATCCAGTTTCAAATCGGGCAGAGTTATTGGCGTTATTAACGAGTATGGAAGTGAAACCGATTAAAGGAGATCAGCAAAAAGAGGCCAGCAGGCCTATTTTTCAGTGAAACAGAGAGTATCAGCTTTTGCTTATTAAGCAGGCCTATATGTCATTTCTATTACTTGATCCGGATGTGGTAGTGGCTCAACCATGTGTTAATTTGAGCTAGATAGGCTATCAACTGCGGTCCGGTCATCAGTTGACCAAACCAAGGTTTGGTAAAGCTTCTACCTTCGGTATCGAGTAGTCGCTGTAATTTTTTTTTGGATACTATTTGTAATAGTGGGGCCTCAGGATTGCTAATAATATCAGATAACCATTGGCTGACAGCCTTAGTATAGCTGGGATTATGTGTTTTCGGATATGGACTCTTCTTACGATGGAGGACCTGATCTGGTAGTACATCCACTAAAGCTCGTCGCAAGATTCCTTTTTCCCGGTTATCTATGGTCTTGAATTTCCATGGGATGTTCCATACATATTCTACAAGCCTATGATCAGCAAAGGGAACACGTACTTCTAGGCTAGCACCCATGCTCATTCGATCCTTTCGATCTAGTAGAGCGGTCATAAACCAGATAATATTTAAGTAGAATAGTTCGCGACGTCGTGCTTCAAAGCTGCTTTCTCCCGGCAGTTTTGGAACTTCTGCTAGAGTGGATGTATACCGATCGGCTACATATTCCGGGATCGCTAGCCGTTGCTTCCATTCGGGTAACAATAGCTCTTCTCGTTCTAGTGTCGAGCGCATCCAGGGAAATCCTGAGGAGGAAGGACTAGTAGGGTCATGAAACCAGGGGTATCCACCAAATATTTCATCAGCGCATTCTCCAGATAGGGCAACGGTCGCGTCAGATTTAATCTGTTGACAAAACCATAGCAAGGATGAATCCACATCAGCCATTCCTGGTTGATCGCGAACGATCATGGCTTGTTGTAAGTAATCCACTAGTTGGTTGGTGTTGATTACTAAGCGATGATGATTCGTTTGATACGCTTTCGTCATTGTTTCAATCCATGGTCCATCGGCATTGGGCTGAAACTCATTGGCTTGGAAAAACTGATCATTATCTTGGTAGTCGATAGAATAAGTGTGAAGTTGTCCACGTCCATCAGCGTTTAAGCCCTCGGCAGCAAAGGCTGTAATGGCACTGGAGTCTAATCCCCCAGATAATAGGGTGCATACAGGTACATCAGCCACTAGCTGGCGCGTTACGGCATCTTTAAACAGATCATGTACCCGTTTCGTTGTTGTTTTTAAGTCATCTGTATGGGGCTTGCTCTCTAGCTGCCAATAACGTCTGATTTTCTGACCCATCTGAGAATAGGATAGACTGTGGCCGGGGCGTAGTTCTTTAATTCCTTGGAAAATGCCATGACCAGGAGTACGAGAGGGGCCTAGACCGAAGACCTCCGCTAATCCTTCTTCATCCACAACAGCTTCTACCCTTGGATGGGCTAAAATCGCCTTTATCTCTGATGAAAATAGTAATGACCCCCGTTCTTCTCGGTAGAATAAGGGTTTCACCCCCAATCGATCTCGAGCGAGTAATAAGTGTTGATTATGTTGATCCCAGATTCCAAAGGCAAAAATGCCATTTAACCGGTCCACACAATCCGCTCCCCATTGGAGATAAGCGGTTAATAGTACTTCGGTATCAGAATGACCGTGAAAGCTGTAACCATGAGCTAATAGCTCTTGGCGAATATCTTCGGTGTTATATAACTCTCCGTTATACACTAATACATATTGATTCTCTCCCTTATATCGGATCATAGGTTGCTGGCCCCCTACAGGATCCACAACTATTAAGCGAGTATGCCCGAAACCAGCTCGTTGCGAGCACCATATGTTGGTTTGGTCTGGACCACGCAAATGTAACTTAGCAGCCATTTGTTTCAAAATTGGCTGCTGTTGTGTCATATCTTCCTCCCAATCTATCCATCCTGTAATACCACACATAATTGTTCACTCCCTAACATCTGTAGTTGTACCATTTCGTCTTTGTAATCAGTGATTTGGTATCAGCTTTCATTTCTA
This sequence comes from Limnochordia bacterium, assembly GCA_007116995.1. GTDB lineage: Bacteria > Bacillota > Limnochordia > Darwinibacteriales > DTU012 > CSBR16-202. The sequence goes on along the minus strand of SKHL01000173.1, from coordinate 945 downwards.
AGAAAGTAGGTACAGTGGTAAGGTATGCAGCACATCGGCAGCTGGAACTCCTGTATCCCTAAATATACAGGTATGCAAATATATACAACGTTCTTTCCTATTGTCTAAGTGCAAGGGATTCATGGTTTAAATGGCTAACTAGTATGTTATAATGATCAAAGAGATTGTTATTACATTCTAGCTGAGAAGGTGAAACCACTAGAAGAACACTTGTAGGATAGAGTGGCGTACACACTTTTTCCAAAGGGGAGCAATTGAGATACATGGGAACAAGTCATCTCTGCTCAAGATCATGAGGAGTACTCACACTCTCTAGGATGGGAATCTCTGATAGTTCAAGGCAGTTGTAGGAGGATCTTACATGTTTCACAATGGTATATATGGCCCAATCAAAGGAAAGCAATCGGTTGTATTCCCATCGACACACGGAGCTGTTCTCAATGCCTTAGTTGAGGGCGAGCAAATTCAGGTTCTTGTGGAGCAGTTAGTGGATGGAAAGGCGATTTTAAGTTGGAAGGGACAGCGATTTACCGGACAATCTAACATACCGTTGAAGGCAGGCATGCTGTTAGATGTTACCTACCATAAAAGTGAGCACCAGATAGCATTACGGTTAGTTTCTTCTAATCAAACGGAAAAAGCTGTAGTATCAAAGGATGATCAGATTGTACAAGGGTTGCACCGCCTACCGCATATTCCAGATTCAGGACTCGTGCGTAGACTTTGGGAGCTACTTCCTAGTGTGCGCACCCCAGAATTCACTACCAAACTAGAGCAGGCTTTATTATTTGTGAAAACAAGTGCACCCCTAAATCGGGCCACCCTACAGTGGTGGAATGCATTTTTTGACAGAGCCTATGTGCGTGAGAAGATTGATCGGCCGTTAAGTAGCCAAAATGAATCTTTGCCCCTATTATCAAAGTTAGTCTTAAGTCGAGATTTCTT
>SKHL01000154.1 GCA_007116995.1 Limnochordia bacterium | reverse complement strand
TTACGGTTTCTCTCGTCAAATACCGAGAGCCCGGTAATGTCAGCCGGCATTAAGTCAGGGGTGCATTGCAGGCGCTGAAACTGTCCGCCAATGGCGGTGGCCAAGGCCCGACCGATGGTGGTTTTACCTACCCCTCCTTTCGCACTAAAAACTGTAATGACCTTGGCCGCTTGACGGACTCGAATGGGCACCCCTAACTGGGTCCGGCGCTTACGTTCCATCTCCCAAACATGATGAAGCGTATTGACTAGCTCATCTCCACTAAAGGGCTTGCCTAAGTAATCACGGGCTCCTGCTAACATAGCCTTGCGGAGATACTCGCCATCACGTTGGACACTAATAATAATGATCACAGTATGGGGTAACTCCTGGCTGATTATTTCTGTGGCCTGGATTCCGTCCATCCCAGGCATATTGACATCCATTAAGATGCAATCAGGCTGCAGTTGTCTTGCTAACTTAACAGCTTCATGGCCATCTCCTGCTTCACCCACCACTTGAATCGTAGACTCAAATTGCAGTAGTTTTTTTACATTTTCGCGGGTCTCCAAGGTATCGTCGACAAGCATCACCCGAATCTTACTGGATTCCATCGAGTTCGACCCCCTCTTGATAAACTATCCAAGGGGTAATTAGAATGACTAACTCTGTCTGACGCTCCTGGTACTGGCGACTTCTAAACAGAGAACCAAAGATAGGGATATCAGCTAATATGGGTACTTTTCGGATATTCTCCGTTTCTTCGTATTGTATCAGACCTCCGAGAACGACAGTCGAGCCTTCACCTACTGTGACTGTAGTAGAAACCCGTCGTGTTTGGATCGCTGGTAAGAGTATTCCATTTACCTCAACCCCGTTTGACCAGTCTAGGCTACTCACTTCTGGCGAGAGGGCTATCCTGATTTTGTCTTCTAACACCAGTGGTGTCATATCAAGCTTGACACCATACTCCTTCCATTCGAAGGTAACGCCGGCATTAGGCATAGGAATTGCAACGGGGATTTCCCCTCCAGCCAGGAAGTCTGCTGTCTCCCCTGACAGTGTTAATAGACTCGGACTAGCTAATAACTTGGCCTTCCCCTGATCAATCAAGGCATCAAGCTGGGCCGCTAACGGCCATGAACGGTTCATCATCCAACTGCCTATCCGGATCACTTCTTCAAATTGGACTTTATTTCCAACAAATCCTTCACAATCTAAGCTACCCCAGGTAATCCCGATTTCTTCCCCCACACCCTTGGCTAACTCCATTACCTGAACTTGCAGCATCACTTGGGCTGGTCGTTGCACATGGAGTAGATCCACCACATCACCATATAAACCTGCTAACTCTAAGGCTCTACCGTGTTCGGCTTGATCGGAGACGACTCCATCGAGGACCACTCGCTGGCCTACCATAGTAACATCCACGTCAGGCAGATTTAACTGCCGCATTAGTTGTTCTGTCGAGTTTACCTCGCCAGGCTCTGGTACTTCTAGAAAACTAAGAGTCGGTTGGTAATAGAGGCTAGCGATTTGTTCAGCGCGTTGTTTTGCTCTGGTTGTCGCTACCATACCCTCTAATACCAGAGTATCTCGATGAAATATTATTGTAATCTCTGGCTCCCGTAAGGCATGAATTAGATCATCAATTAATTCCTGTTCAAATTGAGCCAGGGTTATCTGCTCGTCAATGTCTTCAGTTACCTTAGGCGTCACTTCCTCTTCCACTTCGGGTTGATCTAGAGGAGGAATAGGGGTTTTAACCTCGATTTCCACTGAAGGGGTACTTGGCATCACAGACAATTGTGGCTCACTGTTCACTGGTAGCACTAAGGGTTGACGAACTCGGATTAAGTCCACTACATTGGGACTAAAGGCTTGACCGATGGCTAATGCTCGTTTTTTATCAAATTCCTCACTAACTGTACCCTCTAAAAATAAGGTGCGATTAATCCACTCCACCGTAATCTGAGGATCATTAATCGCCTTTGCTATTTCCGAAGGCGACGGGGGACGGCTTTCCGGTACAGGTTGGGAAGAGATACGGACTAGGTTTATGACTGGGTACGGAAATATCTGTGCTAAACGAACCGCGCGTTGCTGATCCCACTGCTCTGTAACCGTACCCTCTAGAATCACTTGGTCGTAAATCATCTGGACAGCAATTTCTGGATTATTAATTAGCCGTCGTAAGCTAGTTAGATGAAGTTGTTTCTCTTGGGCTACCCTGTCGGCTTCCTTTCGTTTCTGATCTTGCTCTTCATCCAGAGTTAGTTGATCAGGCTCTTGTTGTTCCACGGATAGTTCCACAGGACTAAGCTCCAAATGGGTTTGATTCGGTACAATGCGAATTAAGTCAACGACTGGCTCTGAAATGGCCTTAGCAATAGCAATTGCCCGTTGATGCTCGTATTCACTGGATACTGTCCCTTCCACAAACATGGTAGTGCCCCATTGGTATACGACTAATCCGTCGTCTAATGCTAGCTGCAGTTGATCTACTAAAGAGATTGATGGTTCCTCAGGAATTGGGTCTACTAGCTCAGATTGCTCTATCGGTTCAGGTTGATACTTCGGTTCTGGTAATTGCAGCAGGTTTACTACCGGCCGACCAAAGGCTAACGCCATCTGATAGGCTCGTTCCCTAGCAAGATCCGTCTCTAGTAACCCTTCAAGCACAATAGTATTGTGAATTACAGAAACCTGAATCGCTTCGCCAATCACTTCTTTTATTTCCGAGGCCAACTGGGGATCGAGCGACTGCTCCCCATATTGAATCAAGCTGATCACCGAGTCGCTAAAGGCAGTGGCGATGCTCTCTGCTCGCTGTTTTTCCGCTAAGGTACTCACTTTTCCGTCAAGAATCAAGTGGCCCTCTACAAACCAGACGGATACAGCCCCAATGTCTATTAGAGCAAGAAGTTCCTTGGCTAATGTACCATCATCTGGGACAACACGTAACTGGTAGCGCTGTTGCTCTTTGCCCACCCAGAGGTGCAGGGACGTTATTCCTGGTTGCAGTGGATTTAACAATAACTCGTAGGAGGTGAGTGCGAGTACATCCACAATCTGCTCATCTCCTACTGCCACTCGATTGAGATCCTGTACATCGAGAAGTCGGCTCTGACCAACCACTAATACTAACTGCTGCTGTGCATGACTGTCATGACTCATACCAATAACCAGAACGATAAGGACGATTAGAACGGTTCGGATTAATCTACTCATGGACAACACGCACCTCTCGGGATACTCCACGGACGACTTCAACCGTGCGTTGTGGCTCGTCCGGTGGAGATATATTTATGGCCCGGGCACTAGCCACATCGTTAGAGGCTGGTGCGCTAGCAGCGACAACGTTAGAGGTCCGGGTGGATATCTCTTGTCTATCTGTGAGTCCATTGTTTGCATAGGCCAGTGGATGGAGATTCTCCATGCTCGTTCCTTGTCGGGAGGCGATCCCCGCCGCTTCTGGCGGCCGAAGGCTGAGGCGAAGGGAGGCTCGTTCATCGGATAGGGTTAGTTTTTCCGTCTGTTGCGGATTCAGTGCTAAGGTTACACTCGTACTCACTCGAGCACTAGGATTTTGCTTGTTTTCCATTTCCTGGGCGATGGCTAACACCATTACATTCTCCAGAACCGTGATTGTAAAAGGTTGCTCTTCAGCAAAGGTAGCTAGAATGTCTACCTTGTCTCCAGGTTTGATGAAGCCAGCCACGCCCACCACTTCATTTACAGCGATAGTCATGGCCCGCATATCAGCGGGAATGGTAAAAGACAGTCCCGGAATTTGACCTAGGGGTAATACGCGACTATGCAAGACCTGCTCCCCTGCTACGATCTCACTAGTCGTAATCCGTCCATTGATCTCATTTATATCGAAAATGGCTTCTGGATGGATTGCATCCACCGAGACCCTACGCCGTTCTACCATTTCCCGGTTTATCGTACTGTTCGAGCTTATACGCCGGGATGCCACCACTACTTCAACCATTTCCGGTTGTTGCAGTGGTTCTAGTCCTGTTAGATAATTATGTACTAGCATAGCGCTTAGCAAGCCCATACTAACCGCAATAAACAATAGCACTTTATTATTCATTTCCGAAACCCCCATATCCCCCTATTTAGTGTACCAGGCGATAGGCTGTAGCCCCATAATCTGGTGCCACCCCTAGTATTCCATCTACTGAATCAAAAACAAACTTACCAATGACTGCAGCATCACTGCCATAAGTCTCCACATCCTCCAGATCAAAAACAGCAAATCCTAAAATGGTAACATAGTCTCGACCTGTTACATCCAAACTATCGATCACAGGAATCACTATCCGAGGAGATCCATTTAAGCGAAATTCTACTCCACGCTTGGTCGGACCAGCAATGTTTCCCGTCTCAGTTAGTACTTTATCTCCCACACGTAACATCCCATTATATCCATGCTTGATATTATTCTCATAGTTGTTTGCCCCTCGCCCACCTAGAGCCAAGGCTCCAAAATTACCTTGAAGACTCCCTCCAGTGTGAGGATCTGTCTTTAAGTAATAGGTTTGATTCACAGAAAAGTCTTCCCAAACTATACCAAAAGGTGCCACACCAGCATAGCCAGATAATTGTCCAACTTCTGCAGCAGCTTGGGCTTGAACCGTGACATCGCTAAATCCGAGAATCTGTAGAAAGAACAGAGGCACATCACGCTGGGCCGTCACAATAATTCGATGGAAGTTATTGGCAAAACCAACCTCTAACTCATGGGTTTCCATTTTGTTGGCTACTCCATACTGATAAGCCCGGGTTTCAGCCACCTGCCAGGAACTAGGTAAATCCTGAACACCAGCTAAAGCAGCTGCATCAGTTGCGTTAGATAATAGGGCTCGTTGCAGATATAAATATCCACCATCGACCACGAGTCCAAGCATACCAATGAAAAAAGTCATACCTAAGGCAACAATAATAATAATAGAACCTCGTTCGCATTTATTGAATCTCTCCATTGATGATACCCCCTATTCGACACGCATGACAGTACGTCCATAGACAGGAAAGGGATCTGGCAGTAGCCTACCCATTGGTGTAATTAGAGGGACCTGGACTGTAACCACTACTTCTAAGGGATCCCGGCGTTGGCGCAGAGCCTCATTTGGCGTTACCGAAACCAAAATGGACATTGTACCTAAAGACAATAAAGCATCATCCACAGCTTTATAGATTTCATCATCGGAATATCGTAGTGCTCCGATTCGCGCTCCCTCCCGGCTGGCGTGGGCTGCAGCAAGATAGGCTTGTCCAATGCGACCAAATTCTACAATCCCTAAGATAATTAGCATTAGTAATGACAGGCTAATCGCTAATTCGACAAGGGCTTGTCCTTGCTGATCAGAGAAAACAAGTATTCGTTTCATGATCCGTCCTCCTTACAAGGGAATGCCCCAATACAGTCTAATGAGAGCACCGATACCCATCGCAATGCCATAGGGGAATCCCCAGCTTCGACCGGCTGATAGAGTTCGTAGTGGGACGAGCGCATGCCGGCCACTGACTAAACCAATCGTGGCATTCCAGAGAATCGCCTTAATGGTCTGGAAAAATACGCCCTGTCTAATCAAGATAATCATGGCCCATATTCCACCAATCACCGCTCCATAGAGGAAGGTTGCCAGCACAAACTGGTACCCTTGCAACGCACCAATAGCAGCTAGTAGTTTCACATCCCCAGCGCCCACACCCTGCAAAGCAAAGGGAATAAAAAGCAAGGCCAAACCAACAAAAGAACCAACCAAACTATCCATAAAACCCGGGATACCTAGAGTGACTGTATTGAAGAGAAAGCCAAAAGCCACCATGGGTACTAACACCTTATTAGGAATTTTACGATATCGTCCATCGAAATAGAAAATAAGTGCTAAACCTATTACTAAAACCATACCCTGCATGCTCCCCCTCCTAACGAATCTATTTGTGATAAAAGCGGCAGCCGGGGGGCGGGGTATGGGGGTGGCTGCCGCTTTTTATTGATATTGCTATTTGATTCCTCTTACATTGTGTTTACAATTCTTGTCCTGTTAGTCCAGCAACGATCTCATCGAACGTAGCTATTACAGTGTCACCAACGGCAGTCAAAGCAACAATCACAACAATGGCAACGAGTGCAATAATTAAACCGTACTCCACCATTCCTTGCCCTTCTTCTTCATTCCATAAGCGTTTTGCCATTCTCAACATTTTTGTCCACCTCCTGTTTATTTCTCTCCTGCACTCCACTGGTACCGAAGAAGAGAAAACACCCTCCGGGGGTGCCAAATGACGATTTGTCTTCGGCAGCTCGGCGGTCCTAGTTAGTTACCTAACCGTAGACCCGTAGCTTTGCGTCCCTCCCTTTCAGGAAGTTTGCCTTTTCAGAGTGATTTTCTGACTTTATTGTATCATCCAAAAATGGACATGCCTATCAGACAATAGTCCTAAGATTTCTAGGACCCGCTTAACTATTTGCATAACACGTCCATTATTTTTGCATCTAAAGTCGGCCAAACTAGCCAAAAGAACAGAATTTAATATCAATCTAATTGATAATCTTTCTCAAACACTAGCATTAATGTCAGAAAGAGAGTATAATAGGTAAAAAAAGGAGGGATTGCTGTGATACGTTACGAGGATATCCGCAACAACACGACTTTTAAGTTGCTTGTTAATCGAGCTTGGGATTACTTGAAAGCTAGGGGCTATACAGAGCATGGACTACGCCATGTCTCCTTTGTATCCAAACTAACTGCACGTATTCTAAAAGATTGCGGCTACGATACCCGCACAGTGGAATTAGGGGCTATTGCTGGCTACCTCCATGATGTGGGCAATATGCATAATCGCAAACACCATGGCATAACTGGTGCCAATATCATCTATACAGAGCTACGAGCGATGGGAATGGATTTAGCTGAGGTCTGTGATATTACCACAGCCATTGCTAACCATGAAGAGGAAGTCGGAGCTGCTGTAAGTCCCATTACTGCTGCGCTAATTATTGCTGATAAGAGCGATGCCCACCGCACCCGGGTACATCGTACAAAACCAGGTCCACCCGATATTCACGACCGAGTCAACCTGGCTATTTTAGACACAGACTTATCCGTGGATAAGATGAAAAAAACTATTACCTTAGATATCAAGTTTGATCAATCCATATGTCAGGTCATGGACTATTTCGAAATATATATTAAACGGATGGAAATGTGCAAAACTGCAGCCACATTATTAGGTTATCGCTTTCGTCTTGTGATCAATGGATTAGAGCTATTAGGGCATCTAGAAGCAGTGAAACAAACAGCAGAAGCCGGGGCTTAATCTCCGGCTTTTACTAATCCATGCTGTACCGCATAAACGGCCGCTTGTGTTCGATCTAACACGTCGAGCTTACGCAACAGATTTGTGACATGGTTCTTCACTGTTTTTTCACTAATAAAGAGACTGCTAGCAATTTCCTTGTTACTCATGCCATTAACGATGCACTGAATTACTTCTAGCTCGCGTTTTGTTAGTTCCTCAAATCCTGGAAGGATAGGCTCTACTGACGAATAATCTTCCGTATTTATTGCTACTAGACGGTGGAACCGCTCCATTACCTTTTCCATTAAGTTAGACGGAAAGAATGACTCCCCACCAGCGACCCGGCTAATCGCTGCGATCACACTACTTGGCTCGCTATCTTTAAGAATATATCCTCTGGCTCCAGCTCGAATCATCTCAGCAATATATTCTTCATCATCATGAATAGTTAAGGCTAATACAGACGTGTGAGGATAGTCTTGGCGAATTTGACGAGTTGCCTCAATGCCGTTTAGTCCCGGCATATTAATATCCATCAATACCACATCAGGAGTTAACTCTCCGACTAAATCCACAGCACTTCTGCCATTAACGGCCTGCCCTACCACCTCTATCTCCGCGTCAAGCTCTAGTAATTTCACTAATCCTTGCCGGAGCAGAGTATGATCATCTGCGATTAGCACACGTATCCTATTATCCACCCTTTATCCCTCCATCAGCAACATCCAACGGAATGGTGATCCCAATCTTTGTCCCCTTACCCACACCTGTTTGAATGTTTAAACTACCATCTAACAATTCCATCCTCTCTTGCATACCAAAGAGTCCAAAGTGATCGCCCTCTATCAAACCTTCCCTTACCTTCTCAAGATCGAATCCAATTCCATTATCCTCAATCCGAACATTAATTTGTTCTGGCATAAACTCTATCTTGACCGAAACCTTTGTCGCTTTGGCATATTTACGACAGTTATTGAGAGCCTCTTGCACCACCCGAAAAATAGCAACTTCTATCGTGGAATCGATTCTTGTTTCCTTCCCGATGACAAGAACCTTCACAGTGATCCCTGTTTGTTCCTGCAAGTCTTCTAAGAAACGTTTTACTGCTGGCACAAGTCCTAGGTCATCCAAAGCCATTGGTCTTAAATTATAGATTATCTTGCGTACCTCCTGCAAGCTAGACTTAACCGCTACCTTTAGATCAGCAAGTTCGGCTATTAATTCTTTACTACTACCAGCTTGATGCATCTTTTCGCAAATCTCTGCTTTTAAAACAACGTTGGCCATATCCTGCGCTGGACCATCATGAATCTCACGGGCAACTCGCTTTCGTTCTTCTTCCTGAGCCCGAATAATCTTTTGCCCTAACTGGTATCGAGCATTAAGCCCCTCTAGTTGTGCACTTACTTCCTCTAAATTTCCACTTAGAAACGATAGAGCTACCCCCATCTGGGAAACTAACTGCTCCGCTTTTTCGACTAATGAAGCAACCCGCCTTAAGTTCTGCTCCTGTTCACTACGGCGTTTATGTAGATACTTTTCTCGCTCACGAGCGATAGTGAGTTGCTCACGAATGGCATCTGCTTGCTCATACACCTTACGTTTATCCTCTTCACTATACAACTGAAAATTTTTACTAACCTCTGCCAACCGCAACCGGGTTTGCCTAAAGGCAAGCTCTAATTTGTCTTGCTGCTGAATGAGCTGTTGGAAATCAGCCTTCAAATCATCCATTTCCGCTTTAATACGCTGGTATTCTGTTCGAGCAGATTCAACAATATCAAACATCTGCTCCTTACTGGCCTCTAGCGTACTCATGGTGTTTTGGAGAATCTGTTCTACTAAACTTGTATCGAGGACTCGTTGTACCATCTTCTCCACCTATGGCCTTTCTCGCGTTATTACTATCTACCTAATATTAACATTTCCGTATTTATTGCCAAATACCTGCTAATGCAATTTCCTGTTTTCTGGGTGGGAAAAGGTTTACTTCTATGATCACTATCTGGGCTAATTCCCAGTTTAAAGCAGATTTTCTATCCACAAGATATCCTAATTCTGTTGGATTTAGATACATAGTCCTAGAAAAATGGGACTTGTGGTGGATAAAATTATATCAGTTCTTCTTATATACTAAGCATAGGGGGATGGAAAGGAGAGGGCTATGAAAAAAAACATATGGTTAATTCTTGCTGTCGTAGTGCTAATGACGGGGTGTTACCAACTAAAACCAACACCACTAAGTAATCACGAGCAAGTAGATCAGGTTTTAGCTGATCTGGAGAGCTCCTTAAAAACAGGAGATGCGGAGACCTTAGATCCAATCCTTGATGAACAGCTAGAAGATTTTATTGGCAGCTTTGATGATGTCCAAGATGCAGAAATCGTGGAACGAAGCCGAACAAGCACAGACACACATATTATTGTTGATGCCGATCTCTACTTGCAATTGATTAAAGATCAAGAGCTCTACACAGATGTCAGTAACATCGAAATAAGCATAGAGAAAACCGGAGATAAATGGACAGGCGAACAATGGATAATTACAGGGATAACTCGACAGCTTGATTCTACTTATGTATACCAAAATCCAGCAACCAATGGCATGGAATTAGTAGATCGGTTTATTGATAGTATCGGCAGTAACTCCTTTCTCAAGCTCCGAGATTTATTCGCTGAGACTATCATTATTCCGACCGAAACCAGTGTATACTATTACTCAAACAACCTCTTGTTCATCGCTGTCCTCGAAGATGACTTTAATGAGGTTACCATCAACGAATGTAGACTGGAAAATGTCACGTATTCTTTGGATCAGGATCGCATTCAGGTAACAGGTGATCTTATCCTCGATCTTACGTATAATAGTCAACAGTTTGAAGATACAGTAGCACTCAGCTTAGGGATAATTGAAATACCCGAAGGGCTAGTCATTAATCGGATTAGTTACACTCGTAGAGCCTTCGGATTGCTATAAAAAGGAACAATAAAGAACCACCCCGATATATTTTCGTCGGGGTGGTTCTTTATTGTTCAACAGATACGAGAGCTACTCCCCAGCGCACATGGACTCCCTCCCTTGAACTCCATCCTAAGGACGCTTGTCCTACGCTGCCTAGATCCAGGGAAACATCCCAGCCATAAAGAGCTTGACTACGACCTCTAGCCCACTGGTTTCCGCCCATGACAGTGACCTCTCCTCCCGGAAATAATGGCTTGCATAGATGGGACACTAGCTCTGTTTGCCAGATCCCTTCACTATGAACAGCTGCAATCTGCCAGGACAGATCAGCCCAAGATAAAGGGATATAGCGTTGGTTTTTTAGACCGAGATAGAGCTGCTGGGATCGCTGTTCTATCTCTAACTGATATTCCTGATTGTGACCATAATGAATATTACCTGCTACGTCTCCCGACCTAGACCGAGAAAGTGTGAGTAGTGAGGGTGCTCTTCCCCATGGAAGGGGACCTTGGATCCGCCAGCTAGTAGGTTTCACGCTTAATTGCCATCCACTAGGCTGATCACGTAGCCAGAGATTAGGGGGTTTATGCCGCTGGTAGAATATACCTGCAGCGAAACGCCCCGTTGTTCGGTAGACAGATAGATTGCCATCTCGGATTCGTAACCGCCAGGTTCTACCAATATCCATACCCATATTCCATCTCGGTGAAAGCCTACTTCCGTCAACATAGGTGTGAAACTGAACGGATCTTTGAGTATATTGGCCAGTCCATTGCCAATTGCTTCCCTGCCACAGCCATTGACCCAGTGAAGCTTGCTCTGAATATCCGGCAGGTGTTAGCTGCAACGAGAGCCTCGAATCCCTATCCAGGGCAGTATAGCTAAGGGAAGCTTGGTATTCGCGTCCGGCCATGTCCAGACGGATGCTGCTGTCTCCTTGAATCTGCCAAGGTACTCCCCCAACCACCCACTGCACCGAGGATCCGTAGACACCAAATTGCCACAATAGCTCTTCATCCCAGCTTAAATCCCAGATTGCTCGCATACTTCGATTCGGTTCAGCCTCACTCAGATCCAAGAAAATGTGACTGATCTGGTTGGATCTTAGATTTAACCAAATCGGATCATAATCTCGATCTAAACTAATTAATCGGGTAAGACCAGGATCATCGCGAAATACCAATATGCCCTGGGAATCGCTGAAGGCCACACGGCCATCAGGTAAAAGAAATCGATGATAGGCTAGGGACATATCATCAGCCACAACCTTGACAATCCCCATCCCTTGATCTCCAAACCATCCTCGTTTCACCGGACCCTGAATGAAACAGCTACTCTCGCCCCAGAAGGCTCGAACCCATGCTGGATCACTATTGGCCACAATCAAGGGCATTACCTGGCCCTGGACACGAAAAGGTCCGACTCCCAGGTCTGGTTGGCCATCTATTCGGTAATAGCCCTGTTCTTGCCTTAGTTCCACCTGCTCTCCGTTGATCATCCAAGCATCCATCGGTAACAAAGACGAACAAAACTCCAGATATAACAGCTGATCCCAGGATTTACTGGCAACCTCTAGATCCAGAGAATAGACTTCGCCAACAATAGGCGCTATTCCCTGCTGTAGCCAGCGGATGCTATCTCCAGCACCAACCTGATTCATCCCAGTAAGAGTAGGCTCACTACGCTGCTCCCAGATAGTCGTCTCTTGGAAGACTACCGTTATATCCAAATAATCGTCCAGCGGATAGCAAACCCAATCTCCAGGGACCAGCATCTGCTGGTCAAGCCCCCAAATCACCCGGAATTCATGGGAACCCAGGGGCAATAGATAAAGAGTCTCGTCATCAACATAGTAAATAAGTAAAACTCCCTTGACCCACTGAATAGAAAAACTCGTGCTATAGGAGCCCGGTCCATCCCAAGGAGTGGTAATGGCAATGGCGAATTGGGTATTTTCCTGCTGGGAATGTTTACTAGATAGACGCAGGGGCATGGGCTTCCACCTTCCATCCCATAGGATAGCAGAGTCAAACAGATCTGTGCTCACATCCAAGGCCCACGGTCCATGGGACCATAACTCAATCTGTTGTCCATACTTCACTGTTTCACCAGGAATAGCTGGATGGGCTGACAGCTGAGGTTGACTCTGACCTTGTACCCAAGGAGTGATCAATATCCATACTAGACACAAGACTATCCCACACTTCATCGAGAAATACGCACTCGCTCTTGGGGAAGGTAGGGACTAACAATATCTAGCATATGGGTTTGATCAGGTACACTGATCAATAACGATCTACGTCTCCCAGGTAATAGCCGTCGTAGTGGTATCTCTGCTAGACTGACTAATGTATCCTGGCCATCGAAGAATTCAATCACTCCACGGATACCTTGATGAACAGTAGCAGGGTTGCGTAATTCCACCATTAAGAGATCCTCCTCCCAGTAGGCCTCGCCTACTTCTATGGCTACCTTAGGCTTATTTGTCGATAGCAAAAATAGCACAGCTTGGTGTGCGCGCATACCGTCCTGGATAGTAGTAATAAACATCACTGGATAGATGGCTGTAAAGTCAATATTGTGAATACTAGCGCGAATTAACTCTGTAGCCCCAGGTTCAATCTGGAAGCGCGTAGGAGAACATTTCATCCACTGTTGGGCTTGTTTTTGAGCCTGTGGGTCACGTGAAATCACTACAGCTCCTTGCTCATCCTGATCAAACCAACCCCAAGCTACTTCCACCGATTGTTTATCTTCACCGAGATTACTCACTTGGATGGTGATGGTCTGATGCAGCTGGATGTCATAGGCATCGATCACAACCGGCGAAACAACAATGCTAGCCTGGGACGGTAGGCAAAAAAGCAAAAGTAGCCCAAGACAAACCCCAATTAGCCCACAGCGGATCATAACTGGGGCACCAAAGTGAAATCAAGCTGGGTATGATAGATTCCAGGGGGATCCGCAAAATCGCCAAT
>SKHL01000034.1 GCA_007116995.1 Limnochordia bacterium | reverse complement strand
TCCACAATGTGATTACCACATACACTAAATCTGGAGATAATGAGTGGGTATGGAGTGCTACGCTAGAATCCGACTTAAATGAGCCAATAACGGAATTAGGACCGGCCAACCCAGCAGATCGAGTGATAACCTTTAATACTGATGGAACTGTGGCCACAGGAGGGACAGGTCTGGTAACGATTAACTCTGACCTATTAGACCCTGCCCTTGCTGACAACCTAACATTTCAAATGGATTTTTCCGCAATCCGACAATTTGCCGAGGGAAATAGTGTAGTCGTGCGTAGCCAAGACGGATTCGCTAGTGGAGCACTAGATAGTCTAGCTATTGATCCAGCTGGTAATATTATCGGTAGCTACTCAAATGGATTAACGCAACAGCTTGGCCGAGTGGCTATCGCCCGATTCCAGAATCCACCTGGATTGCTACAAGCAGGAAATACTATGTTTGCTGAATCTGTTAACTCTGGTATGGCTGTCGTAGGCACCGCAGGAACAGAAGGATTTGGCAAAATCATGTCTAATGCGCTAGAGATGTCTAACGTAGACTTAAGTCAAGAGTTTACAGATATGATTATTACGCAGAGAGGCTTCCAGGCAAATTCACGAATAATCTCTTCTTCTGACGAGATGCTACAGGAATTAGTTAACTTAAAACGCTAGGGACTTAGGGGTCATATTGGCCCCTAAGTACACCCAAACTTAAATTCGCACATATATGGAGGATTAACATGGATCTAGCAACACTATTAGGCATAACCGTAGGGACTGGCCTACTGCTAGGCGCAATTTTGCTGGATGGCTCTCTGAACTCTTTCTTTAATGTTCAAAGTGTCATGATCGTTTTAGGTGGAACCACTGCTGCTATTTTAGTGAATTTCTCTCTAAAGCAAGTGCTAGGTCTAATTCCATTGGTCCGTATTACCCTAATAGCGAAATCACATGACACCGCTGATATGATTAGTACACTAGTTGAATTTGCTGAGAGTGCAAGACGTGAAGGATTATTAGCTCTAGAGGAAAAGGCACAAGATACAGATGAGGATTTTCTGAAAAAGGGAGTCCAATTAATTGTGGATGGAACAGACGCTGAGTTAGTTAGAAGTATTCTACAAATTGAATTATCCTTTATCGAGGATCGACACCGGTCTGGACAAAATCTCCTTGAACAAATGGGTGCATTCGCTCCCGCTTTTGGGATGATTGGTACTCTGATTGGACTTATCCAAATGCTACAGCAATTAGATGATCCATCTCAGATTGGTTCAGGAATGGCTGTGGCCCTGTTAACTACCTTATATGGTGCTGTTCTGGCAAATCTTATTTTTCTTCCTATGGCAGCTAAATTAAAGATTAAAAGCACAGAGGAACTTCAGTTTAAAGAGATAATGATCGAAGGGATTCTTTCTATCCAAGCCGGTGAAAACCCCCGGATTTTGGAGGAGAAACTGAAAGCCTTCTTGCCACCACGAGTGCGATTAGATTCTGATGATGGCATGGAGCTTGAAGGAGCGAGTGTCAATGGATAGTCGAAAACCAGCAGAACAGAAGAAAGGCGCACCATTGTGGATGACTACCTATGCTGACATGGTTACTTTACTGCTGGCATTTTTCGTGCTACTATTTGCCTTTTCCAATATTGATGTGCAGAAGTTCCAGGCGATTATGTCTGCCTTTCGGGGTAGTATGGGCGTGCTAGATGGAGGACGCACAGTTACCACAGACAATACTATGCAGTCCCACACAGCCCAGCTTGACCTAGAACAATTACAGCAAATCCAACAACAGTTGAGGGCATCGCTTCAGCGAGAGAATATGGAACAAACTGTGCTCCTACACTTAGAAGAGCGCGGTTTAGTTCTGCGCTTTGCAGATCAGGTTCTTTTTGATCTTGGACGTGCTAGTCTAACACCACAAGCTATCGACATTTTATCACGCGTAAGCCCTATCCTGCTGGACTTGCCTAACCCAATTCGAGTAGAAGGACATACCGATAACCTACCGATTAACACAACCCAATTCCCATCTAATTGGGAATTATCGACGCACAGAGCAACAAACGTCATTCGCTATTTGATAGAGACGGAAGGATTTGACCCATATCAGTTATCTGTAGCTGGTTATGGCGAATTTAGGCCAATCGTTCCCAATGATTCGCAGGATAATAGAGCTCTTAACCGCCGTGTAGACATTATCATCATGTATATCGAATTTTGGAACCAGGAACCAAATTAGTATTGGGGTGATTATAATTGGCTAATAAAGTAGAAGTAGACATTAAATTACTTATTGCTGCTATTGCTTTAATCATTGTTGCAACAGTAGGGAGTGCGTTTACAACCTATCTGTTTTTCTCTGGTGGAGACTTCTCCTTAGGTAGTAGCAGTACTAAGGACTCACAGGAATCTGAGGAAACAGAAAAGCGCATGGATATTGGTCCTACTATTAGTATTGGTGATTTTACAGTTAACTTAACAACGAATGGTTCGATGCGTTTTATCCGAACAGGCGTTGTGTTAGAAGTTAATGAACGCGCAGTTATTAGTGAAATAGAGCGACGTCTTCCACAGATTCGAGACCGAACTATATCCCTTTTACGGTCTCGTTCCGTTGAGGATTTGAATAACGCGAATAATTTTGAGATCCTGCGCGCAGAAATAATTACGTCCATCAATGAGCTACTTATATCTGGTCAAATTGTGAGTGTCTACTTCATTGACTTAGTTATCCAATAAAAAAGGGGGTTGGTCTTATGAATGATTCAATTTTATCTCAGGCTGAGATAGATGCACTACTTAAAAAAAATGAAAATACCACCCCTTCAGCAGATGATAAGCTAACCAAGGTTTTTATGCCTATGGTCTCCAAGTTTCCTGAGTATCTGAGGCGATTAATTAGACCATCTGTGGATATAAGTGCGTCATATTTTGAACGTGTGCATCAAGATTTATCAGTCGTTTTCCGACAAGCTGTTTTTATCACCCCTATAGAATTAAAGATTGGGATTATATATTTGTTGGTAACTGAACACGATGGTGAAATTTTAGCAACCACCTTAGGAACATCCGCAGTACAAGGAATTACTCTTTTGTCACAAGAGTTAACAAAAATACTCTCTGATCACCTTGGTGATCTTCTTAGCCCGCACCTTACTATGAGGAGTAGGCAACCTATTTTAGTTAGGACCCCACAGTTAACGAACTATAAATTTACAACACCGAATTACTTACTTCGACTCAATATCGAATGGGATGGAACAGGAATTGAGTTAGTCATATTATTAACACCTGAGATTATCTCTAATCTGTGCAATGCAACTAATGATCACACCCAATCTAGAATACGCCAACAACCCATACATCCATCCAAAAGAAGCCTTCGACAAACGAGGTTCCCGGTGGAGACCTTTGATTTTGAGAATCTATCTAAACAGAATAGTGACCCGACAGACCAAAAGATTGACTTAGTAAATGATGTCTACATTAATGTCGTTGTAGAGTTGGGTGCTTGTCAGTTAACAGTAGGTGAGATTATGGAATTGAAGAAAGGAAGTACCATTAGTCTTAATCGGGTGGCTGGCGAACCTGCTGATGTTCATGTTAATGGACGCAATATTGCTAAGGGAGAGGTCACAGTCCTAGATGAGAATTTTGGTGTTAGAATTCTAGAAATCGTTCCTGCAAAACAGCGAATCAATGAATAGCAACCCCATGTTAATGCAGGATTCTACCTTACCAACAGCGAATAAGTCATAGATACATATGTTAGCTAAAGCGAGGTAAGGTTTATGGACTTAGAAATATTTTGGGGACTGTTAAAAGTATTGTTCTTTCTTGGAATATTGGCTCCACTTATCTATCTATCAACACGCTGGTACGGAACTCGTTTTCATACAAGTTCAAGTATGCAGCTTAAAGAAAGTCTCTCAATAGGGTCCCACAGGGCCCTATATGTGGTGGAGTGGGAGGGAGAACGGCTTCTGTTAGGCGTTACAGCACATCAAATTCATCTATTAGACAGAAAACCCATTTCCCTTACTCCTGATGAGGAAGGAGGTAACTGATGGGTATTTTTATGTTGTTACAACCGGTACTCCCTCTACCAAGACTCGATTTTGGAATAGGAGTAGTGGAGAATCCCGGAGACCTGGCGCTCTCATTACAAATTCTAATATTGTTAACCATTCTAACCTTAGCACCAGCTATTCTTATCCTGATGACATCTTTCACTCGAATTATTGTTTCATTGTCATTTATCCGAAATGCTTTAGCTACTAACCAAATGCCTCCAAACCAAGTGTTAATTGGGCTTGCACTCTTTCTCACTTTCTTTGTTATGGCTCCCGTTTTTGCAGAAATGTATGACCAAGGAATATCTCCATTTTTAGAAGAAGAAGTAGACTTTGATACAGCTGTAGTCGCAACCTTAGCCCCAATTCGTGAATTTATGTTCGCTCATACACGGGAGAAAGATTTAGAAATGTTTATGCAAATGCGCGGTGAAGATCGTCCCCAAACAAGAGATGACGTAAATACACTGACTTTAATTCCGGCCTTCGTTATTTCTGAGTTAAAGACAGCCTTTCAGATTGGATTCGGTATCTTTATCCCTTTTCTTGTTATTGATATGATCGTGGCTAGCACACTTATGGCTATGGGAATGATGATGTTACCTCCGGTAATGATTTCTCTTCCATTTAAAATACTACTGTTTGTATTAGTCGATGGTTGGCACCTAGTCGTTCGTTCACTGTTGATTAGTTACTTGTAAACCTTTAAAGACCAAGCCATCTTCAAGATCGAGATAAAAGGTGTGATACTGTGAACGAAATAACCATAATTAATTTAGGACGAGAAGCGTTGATTACTGTTATTTTAGTTGCCGGTCCTGTATTGGGTCTGGGGATGTTAGTGGGTCTATTAGTTAGTATTTTTCAAGCAACAACTCAGATTCAAGAGCAGACTCTCACGTTTATACCGAAAATCCTAGCTGTGCTAGTCTCTATCATTCTGTTTGGTCCTTGGATGCTACGCTTGCTTATTGATTTCGGTGAGGATCTACTGGCCAACTTACATAGTTTTATTCTTTAGCCTGCTATAGTCTAGGCTTATATGTAGTTAAGGGGGAGAAACCATGATCTTTATAGAAGGATATCTACTGGCTTTTCTGCGGTTTCTCAGTTTTAGTTTTGCTTTCCCCCTGTTTAGTCAACGTAGTGTACCAGCTCAATTGAAAATCGGCTTTGCAGCACTTCTAGCCATAGCGGTAGCCCCAGCAACTACCCAATCAATGGAAGAATTTTGGCCTTGGGCGCTGTTAGCGCTTCAGGAAATAGCGATTGGTCTTCTATTGGCTTTCTTTGTCTCTTTGGTTTTTGGCATAATATATTTTGCAGGTCAACTAATCGATGTCCCCATGGGTTTTGGTATGGTCTCCATATTCGACCCGCAATCTGGTATGCAACTTCCTGTATTTTCGCAGTTCTACCATTTACTTGGTATGCTTGTATTTTTAGCTGTTGATGGGCACTTGTGGCTATTTAAGGCTTTAGGTGATAGTTATAAATTTCTACCAGTCAATCAGTTTGTCTCTTTAGACCTCTCACTCGATGTTATTCTAGCTCTTAGTCAAAACCTGTTTTCCATAGGCTTACAAATTGCTTTGCCGATAATTGGTAGCATTTTCTTAACCGATATCGCACTTGGGATCGTTACGAAAGCGGTTCCTCAGATTAATGTGTTCGTTATTGGCTTTCCAATAAAGATTATGATGGGATTACTCGTCCTAACATTAGTTGTACCAGTCTATGTACAAATTGCTGCTGGCTTATTTGCCTATGATGGTCTTCTACATCAGTATTTTTACCGATTGCTGTTAGGTGAGTAGATCCCCATGTCGTCGAACAACTAAAACTATCTCTAAGGCTAAGGGACGTATGTCATGACTAAACTAGTTATCAATCTGCAATTGTTTGCTAGTGAAAAAACCGAACCTGCTACACCGAGAAAGCGAGACGAAGCTCGGAAGAAAGGACAGGTAGCTAAAAGCGGCGAGATAGGCACAGCCGTCTTAATCTTAGTGGGTTTTGTTACCTTACGCATCCTAGGAAATACAATGTTTGCACGCATGGGTAATCTGGTACGGTCATTCCTTACTAGTCCTCACCGGTGGACTGGTGACGCCCAGACAGTCCATAGTTCATATCTGCTTGCCGTTAGCGAAGGATTGCTGATTCTAATGCCGATTTTCGCAGCATTAATTCTAATCGCCATCATCAGCCAGGGGATTCAAGTAGGTCTACTGATCACCTGGGAGAACCTACAGCCGAAATTCTCTAGGGTCAATCCCCTTGAAGGCATAAAACGCATTTTCTCTAAACGAGCTTTAGTAGAATTTCTTAAGTCTGTATTAAAAATTACTATCATTGGTTCACTTGCCTATCGTCAGGTTCGACTAAGTTTGACCTGGTTACCTACAGTCAGTCACATGGATACCTGGCATGCATTAACACTGATTGGTAATGCCATATTTTCTATGGCACTTACCATTGGTCTAACTCTGCTTATTATTGCAATACTAGATTATCTTTACCAGCGTTGGGAGTTTGAGCAGAGTATTAGAATGTCTAAACAGGATATTAAGGATGAACATAAACAGAGTGAGGGCGATCCTCAGGTTCGCTCGAAAATCCGTCAACGGCAACGAGAGATGGCTGCAGGAAGGATGATGGAGTCTGTACCAGATGCTGATGTGATTATTACAAACCCAACTCATTACTCTATTGCCCTTAAGTATAATCCTGATGAAATGGCGGCCCCTAGAGTGATAGCCAAAGGTGTAGGAAGTACAGCCTTAAGAATCAGGGAAATTGCTGAGAAACATGGAGTTCCCACTGTGGAAAATCCACCGCTAGCTCAAGCTCTGTTTAAAGCAGTCGATATCGAGCAAGAGATCCCCGCCGATCTCTATCCAGCTGTTGCTGAAGTGCTAGCGTTTGTCTATCGATTAAAGTAAAAATGACAATAACTCCCATGCAATAAATAAGGAGGTATCTACCTTTGAGCTCCCCCTTGTCTTCGTTTGAAAAGGTTTCTCAATACAGCGATATATATGTGATATTTGGGGTAGTTATGATTATCGTCATGATGATCCTACCACTGCCTCCTTTTATGCTCGATATTTTATTGGCCTGTAATATAAGTTTAGCCCTACTGATTTTACTAATAACTATGAACGTAAGCGAACCCTTAGAAATATCGATTTTTCCATCACTACTGCTAATTACTACATTGTTCCGACTAGCTCTCAATATATCATCGACAAGGCTTATCCTGCTTCGTGGAACTGCGGGTCAAATTATCCTTGCATTCGGTAACTTCGTAGTCGGTGGTAATTATGTTGTAGGATTTGTGATCTTTTTAATTCTCGTCGTCATCCAGTTCATCGTGATCACGAAGGGATCCGAACGGGTTGCGGAGGTTGCTGCACGCTTTACCTTAGATGCAATGCCAGGAAAACAGATGAGTATTGATGCTGACTTAAATGCAGGATTGATTACCGAGGATGAAGCCCGAACCAAGCGAAGGAACATTGAAAGAGAAGCCGACTTTTATGGTTCAATGGATGGTGCATCTAAGTTTGTCAAAGGAGATGCGATTGCAGGAATTATTATTACACTAATTAATATCGTTGGCGGGTTAGCTGTCGGTATGGGCCAAAGAGGACTACCCTTTGACCAAGCCGTCAGTCGGTATACACTGCTAACAGTAGGTGATGGATTAGTCTCACAAGTTCCTGCTCTACTTATCAGCACAGCGACAGGTATAATTATTACAAGAGCTGCTTCTGAAGGAAACCTTGGTAGTGACTTAACCCAGCAATTATTTAGTAACGGAAAGGTTCTATCTATCGCTGCAGTTGTTATGTTTGCCTTTGGTTTAACACCCGGGTTACCCTTCTTCCCCTTCTTTATTTTGGGGGCCTTCGCCGGTACTATCGTTTTTTTTATTCGACAAGCCAAGCGAAATATGGATGAGTTAGCCCTAACTAGCCAAGAACATGAAGAAGTTGAAGAAAGTAGAAAAGCGGAGAGTATGCTGTCACTTCTTCAAGTAGACCAAGTAGAGTTAGAAATCGGATATAGTCTTATTCCCCTAGTAGATACGGATCAAGATGGAGATATGCTTGATCGGATCACTATGATCCGCCGACAGTGTGCAATCGAATTAGGGATGGTAGTTCCGATTATTCGTATTCGTGACAACCTGCAGTTGAGTCCTAATGGATATATTATCAAAATCAAAGGAATTGAAGTAGGTGAGGGAGAATTACTAATGAATCAGTATCTAGCGATGGATTCAGGCGGGGTATCCCAGCAAGTTAATGGAACACCTACGAAAGAACCAGCCTTTGGTCTAGATGCTCTGTGGATCGACGATAGCATTCGTGAACAGGCAGAAAATGCAGGATATACTGTTGTAGACCCTCCTAGTGTGCTAGCTACCCATCTAACAGAGATAGTCAAGAGTCATGCCCATGAGCTGTTAGGCCGACAGGAGGTTAAAAACCTGTTAGATGGTTTAAAAGAAGAGTATTCCGCTGTAGTAACCGAATTGGTACCTGACCTACTTTCTATCGGTGAAGTACAAAAGGTACTCCAGAATCTACTGCGGGAAAAAATCCCCATTCGAAACTTGCTTACGATCCTAGAAACACTAGCTGATACAGCTCCAATTGCCAAAGATATCGACTACTTAACAGAATATGTTCGCGAATCTCTAGCTAGGCAAATATCCCGTATGTATTTAGAGAACAACATGCTATCAGTTATAACACTTGATCAACACTGGGAGGAAACCATCGCTAGTGGTATAGAACAGACAGAGCGGGGCGTCGTTATTTCTCTTGATCCCCGGTTATTACAAAGCTTGTTCTCGGCGATTAATCAAAGCCTTGAGAAGGTAGCCATGCCTTACCCTGTAATATTGGTATCTCCAGGGATACGAATGGCGTTAAAACGATTAACAGAGCGATCTATTCCACCGCTAATTGTTTTGTCCTTTAATGAAATTGTACCAGACATCCAAGTCCAAGCCATGGGGTCGGTGATATGGAATCATGAAAGTTAAGAAATTTATCGGTATAAGTTTAAATGATGCTGTCTCCCAAATGAAGCTGGAGTTTGGAAGAGATGCAGTAATTCTCCACACCAAACGGGTAAAATCAGGAGGGTTATTAGGACTGTTTGGTCGTATCCAATACGAAGTAATCGGAGCTATTGACCCTAATGTTCATCGTAACTCAGCTAATTTAGGAACTAAGACGACAAATAAGAAGAGAACAGTCATGGATTCGAACCCCTCCATTGAAAGGGTAGACGCAAAAATCAGTAATCCAGAAGCCACGGTGCCAAAAACAGAACATCGAGAACCACCCAAACCAATGTCACCGAAATTGGAACCAACTAAATCAGATTCGAGTGTAGCTCCTGAACAAAGTAGCTGGCCATCTACAATACAGAATCTATTTCTAACCCTTGTTAACCAGGATATTAATCGAGATATGGCTAAAGATTTAATTAAGTCAGTTTTGGGAAGTGTATCTAAAGATCGATGGGATAACCAAGCAGAGATTAATCATCAGTTACGAGCAACCGTTGCTAAACAGCTTAAAACCATCGAACCCTGGGAGTTAGAGCATGAGCAAAAGGTGGTAGTATTAGTGGGGCCTACAGGTGTGGGAAAGACCACCACAATAGCGAAATTAGCAGCTAACTATAGTTTGATTGCTAATAAGCGCGTGGGACTAATTACCATTGACACTTATCGAATGGCTGCAGTAGAACAGCTGAAGACATACGCAGACATCATCGGGGTTCCTCTAAAGGTTGCCTACAATATTGCCGAATTAAAGGATGCAATGTATGATATTCCGGATCGGGATTTGATTCTAATTGACACAGCTGGCCGCAGTCATCTAAATAAGATGCAGATGACAGAATTAAAAGCCGTTTTAAAAGAATTAAAGGCCGAGACTTACTTGGTTATTAGCGCTTCTACCAAAGATAGTGACTTAAGAAATATCGTCAATAAATATGCAGAAGTACATCCCGATCGTCTTATAGTTACAAAACTAGATGAAACAAATGGATACGGCATCCTATTACTCGCACCCGCCCTAGCCAAAGTGCCTATTGCGTTTGTCACCACTGGTCAAAGCGTGCCAGAAGACATCGAGGTAGCGGACGTGACAAAAATGACTAGCTTAGTTTTGGGGGATTAGTGTATGAAAGATCAGGCAGAATCACTACGACAGTTAGTACGGAGACGTCTACCCCAAACCTCACGCACCATTGCTATCACCAGTGGAAAAGGTGGCGTCGGTAAAACCAATATCTCCGTTAACTTAGCCTTAAGCTTAGTACGTTTAAACAAGAAAGTCGCCCTTCTAGATGCGGATCTCGGACTGGCAAATGCAGATATCGTATTAGGTGTCTATCCCAATTACAACCTAACCCATGTATTACAAGGAGAAAAGGAGATTAAGAATATCATCCTTGAAGGACCATTGGGGTTGCACGTTCTAGCTGGTGGCTCTGGCGTGTATGACCTGGCAAATCTAGGCCAGTGGCAATTAGAGCGATTCATTCGTTCCATGGAACAATTAGATCAGGAATATGACTTTCTCATTATTGATACAGGTGCAGGAATCCACCGTAGTGTGCTCAGCTTTGTTTTATCAGTAGACGAAGTCATTGTGGTCACTACACCTGAGCCAACTAGCATCACAGATGCATATGGAATGGTTAAAACAATTATCCAAAGAACACCAGAAACCAATATACGTGTTCTCGTAAACATGGCAGCAATCCCTCGAGACGGTGAAATCGTCTTTCAAAAGCTAAATACTGTGGTCAAGCAATTTCTAAACCGTAACATACTATATGGGGGTTACATTCTCCGCGATCCAAATGTTGCCCGTAGCGTTTTAGAACAGGAACCCTTCGTGCTAGCATATCCTGTGTCTAGTGCGACACGCTCCATTGAGCGTGTCGCTCATACACTGATAGGTGATGAAGTGGATACAAAATCACAGCAGAAAGGTATTCGTAGTTTTTTTAGCAAGATGTATAATTACACAATTAGAAAATAAGAGGTATTCACATGAAGATATCTCCTAACCAGAACATCGAAATCATCATCTCTACCAATTCCGGATCTCAGTCATATCCTAGCAGAGTAGAGGATGTAGATGAAGGTCGAATGCTAATCGCTGCTCCCCTAGAGCGAGGTTATACCCTGCCAATTCGACCAAATACGCCTATTGTGATTGATTATCGTGATAAAAACCCGAAAAATCAAGGACGTTACCAGGCACCTGCTTTGGTAGAACGACGAGTATCCTCCAAGACTTTACCCTTACTGCTAATATCACTTACAGGTGATTGGGCTAAAATCCAGGAACGAGATTTCGTGAGGGTTGAAGTGTTACTTAATGGTACCTATGCTGTGCTGATAGACGATCAGCACATAACAAATAAACCTTGTCTTATTAGAGATCTAGGCGGAGGAGGATTGCTACTAGCAACTAGCGAAGCTCTTAAAAAGAGTGCAAAAATTGTGATCTCGATTCCATTAGACAACAATCAGGTTGAGGTTGTAGGTAGTATTGTCCGTATTCATCCCATGGATGGTATGAACGAATACGGAATTTCCTTTACGGATATCGAGGAGCGAATACGCCAGGAGATTATTCAGTTTGTCTTCCGACGACAAGTAGAGATGCGTCGTAAAGGTGTATATTAGGAGAACCCGTAGAGAGTTGGTCACTATGGAAAAACGAACAACAGAAATAAGTGCTTTATGGCATAACTTTAAAGCAGAAAAAGAAGACAGAGCACGAGATCAGTTAATCGAGCACTATATACCTTTAGTAAAATATATCGCTGGACGAACGGCCATTCACCTACCTGATAATGTAGATATCCAGGATTTATTGAGTTATGGTTTTTTTGGGTTAATGGACGCCATTGATAAGTATGATCCGGAGCGTGAGATTAAGTTTGAAACGTATGCTAGTACCCGCATTAGAG
Organism: Limnochordia bacterium; assembly: GCA_007116995.1. Classification (GTDB taxonomy): domain Bacteria; phylum Bacillota; class Limnochordia; order Darwinibacteriales; family DTU012; genus CSBR16-202. The sequence continues at coordinate 1,212 of SKHL01000034.1, read as the reverse complement.
GTGCAATCTTAGACGGGCTTCGGTCAACAGATTGGGTTCCCCGCAGTATTCGGTCAAAAGCTCGAGTGGTGGACCAAGAAGTGCAGAAACTAGAAAACCAGTTTGGGCGTACTCCAACTGATGATGAAGTAGCCGCCTCTCTAGATGTATCGGTAGATAAATACCAGTCTATGGTCGATGAAGTCCGCTCTTTATCAGTGCTATCTCTTGATGATCTAATTAATACCGATAGCGATTCAGAACCTATCCGACTACTAGATACCGTTAAAGATGAGAAGCCTGCAGTTGATGTTAATCTGCTCGATCAAGAATTAAAGCAACAATTAGCTGTGGCTATCGATAATCTGTCAGAAAAAGAACGAACAGTAATAGCCTTGTATTACCATGAAGGACTGACACTAAAAGAAATAGGTCATGTGCTACAGGTTTCTGAGTCACGTGTCTGTCAGATTCATACCAAAGCAATTCAAGTATTACGCTCTAGACTCGCTCGAGACTAGGAGGAACCGAATATGAGCATAAAATTCCCTGATATGCAGATTCTAATTAGCCGGACCGACCAAATTCCTAAGATCATGCGCGAAGGGGATCCAACAGGTGCAGGTAAGGTAGCTCCTCAGGTTCTAGATGAACTAGAGAAGAAGCGAAAAAAGGTGGTAGATAGCCCGAATAGTGCCAATATACGTAATGAAACAGGTGAATCCATTAGAAGGAAAAAAAGACAAAAGAAGAAAGATCAAAAGCATCCAAAATCTAAATTAGATATTCGTGTGTAGCTTTTCGGGGGGGAGTATCGTGGATCCACTTGTCCTTTTGTTATTAGGCATCATCATAGGTTTAGTTATCAGTTTGGCTTATCTGAATTTTAAAAAACCCACCCAGCATCAACATGCTTCGGATTTTGCTGCGTTAGAAGCCATGTTTGAGCAGTTCATGGAAGAGTTAGAGGAGAAACAACAGGAATTCAGAGCGGAAATAGCTGAATGTGAACAGCAAGGAAAGATGGTGCGAACACAACCACCATCAGGAAAACATCAGAAAGTATTGGATCTGTTTGCACAAGGAAAAGATGCTACTTCTATTGCTAGACAATTAGGGATCGGACGCGGGGAAGTAGATCTGATTATCCAGTTGAAAAGCCACCAACTTCATGTTGCTAACTCGAAAGAAGTATGATATACTTTGTTTTGGTGTTAAATCACACGTTTTTGG
>SKHL01000047.1 GCA_007116995.1 Limnochordia bacterium | reverse complement strand
TGAATGTAAGGGATGTGTCTTTAAGGACACAGGCATTAGTAAAACGGATTCATGTTAAGAATGATTTATCCGCAACCATTAAAGTTCCCGGTGATTTAAGCAATATCAGTAAGATCCTAAGTTTGGATGTGCAGCCTCAAGGAGTTGAAACAAAATCTACACCCGATACCCTGTTAGTGATGGGTAATCTACAAGTAGATGTGGTGTACCAGTCAGATGAAGGGTTCATTAATTTTTTTGCTAGCCAAGAGAAGGTCACTTTTGAACTGAGTGCAGATAACGACTTCGGTATTGCGGAATTAATGATAGTTCCAGAGGTATTGGTGCTTCCAAAATTTGACATCACTGAAGACGGTCAGGTTATCAAATTAGAAGGCCAAGTTAGTGCAGATCTTGCTCTTTATCAGAGTCATCATGCTCGGGCCATACTAGAAATGAATGGCGCGGGAGGAGCTGTTATTGAGGTTAGGACTGATACGATTAAGCTTGATAATGTAATTAACGAAAAAGCACAGCAATCCTCGGCCCAAGGAGTAATTGAGATCGCCGACGATTATCCAGCAATTCGAGAGATAGTTAAGTCATGGGCGACTGCCCAGGTAACAGATTCTCGTATTGATGAGGATAAAGTGTTTGTTGAAGGAACAATTAGTTTAGAAATCTCCTACTTAGCTCACACAGAGGAGGAGAAAAAGCCGCTATACTGTGGAGTTTTCCGTAACGCTATTCCATTTCAACAGGTCATCGCGCTCGGGGGTGTAGCAGCGGGTATGGTGGGTGAAATAGATGTAAAAGTTCGCGAAGTACGCTTAGACTTAATCAATCGGGAGACTGTCGAGGTTGATGTAGTATATCGTTCAAACGTAAAAGTGACCCAGCCGTTAGAAGAGGAAGTTGTTGTGGAAGCATTAGAGATCGCGCAACCCGAAGAAAATCCTCCGACGATCACCTATGTGCTTGTCCAGAAAAACGATACATTGTGGAAGCTAGCGAAACGATACTATACATCGACTGATATCATTATTAGTGCTAACTCATGGCTTCGCGAGCGAGAAGCGGGAAGAGTTCTCCCTGGCGATAAGGTCTGTATACCAAGAAAATGATAACTAGCATACAAGTTTAACTACGAAAAAAAGGAAGAGAAAACATATAGTCCTCTTTTTTCCTTAGTCTTCAACCAGAAGATGAGGGAGCGAAGAGGACTATATGTTTTTCTCAACTACGGGCATACTGAGGATGGATGAAAAGGGACCTTTAGTCCCAATTTATTGTCACAACGAAGGAGAGAGTATGCCATGAATATATTAGCACTATTAATAGCGGCCGTATCAGGGGTGGCGATGGCTGTTCAAGGATCGCTAAACACAGCATTAGGGAAAATCATCGGACTCTTGGCAGGTACATTTATCGTACATATAACAGGAACTGTATTTGCCCTAATACTGTTGTTGATTGGACTAGATGAAGCGAAATGGAACATGCTACTTAAGGCTCCTTGGTATGCATATCTTGGTGGAGTGTTAGGTGTCGGAATTGTCTATGGGGTGGTAGTTAGTATAGATCGGGTAGGAGTCGCTGCAGCCACCACTGCAATAATCATAGGACAAGTCTCTATGGCGACGATTGTTGATCATTTTGGCTTATTCGGGCTAACACCAATTGGATTTAATGTCTGGAAGGGAGTGGGAATTGTTCTAATGGCTGTTAGTGCATGGATGTTATTACACAAATGATTGGCAGGACTTTCACGTTCAATGGGGAATATCTCTAAACAATGGGGTGAAGTGATGGAATCGATTAGGGTATTTGCGCGTGGGAAGATCAATTTAACCCTTGACGTATTAGAGCGCCGGAATGATGGGTACCACAACATTCGAAGTGTGATGCAGTCTGTCGGATTAGCGGATCAAATCCGCTTAGAGCGAATTCCTACAGGGATTTTTTTATACACGGCTATGTCCATCGATCAAACCCAGAATTTAGCATGGAGAGCGGCCCAGGCGTTTCTCACAGAGACAAATATTAACGCTGGGGTACAAATCACCTTAACCAAGCACATTCCAATAGCCGCCGGATTAGCGGGAGGTAGCGCTGATGCCGCCGGAGTCTTATGGGGACTAAATCAATTATTTAAAACACACAAATCTCTAACCGAATTACAGGCCATAGGAGTAAAATTAGGTGCGGATATCCCCTTTTGTCTTCAGGGGGGTACAATGCTTGCAGAGGGAATTGGAGACCAACTAACATCACTTCCTCCGTTAAGTGAGTATCCCGTGGTATTAATTAAACCGCAGGAATCGGTTCGCACACCCGAAGTGTATCAAAATTTAAGCGAGACCATGCTTGGTGATAACCATACTAGTTCCTTTTTACATAGCTTACACAGTAAGCAAATGATTCTTTCCAAGATAGGGAATACATTGGAATTAGTTACAGAGCCACAGATTCCAGCCATTAAAAGATGGAAGACCCGTTTATTACAAGGAGGCGCGAAAGCAAGTTTAATGTCTGGCAGTGGGCCTACTGTATTTGGGATTTTTCTTGATAGAGATCTAGCCGAGGAGTTTTGTTTCCAGTGGGAAGATCGGGATTGGATGATCAGTACAACGTTAAAATCAACCGGTGTTTGTGAAGTGAATGATTAGGGGGCTGATAGCATGGAAATTGATGCCATAGTTCTAGCAGGTGCGATTAACAACGGTAAACTGCAGGAAATTAGCTCATGTGAACATGAAGCTATGATTCTAATTAATGGAAAACCCATGGTAGGGTATGTAGTTGAAACTCTTCAACGTGTCTCGGGTGTTAGACAAATGGCAGTAGTAGGACCTGATGAATTACGGCCTATTTTCAATGGAACCATACCAATCATAAAGCCTGGGGAGACTTTAGCGGATAGCATTAAGAATGGCTTAGATTACTTAAATACCAGCCGTATGGTTTTGTTAGTAACCGCGGATATACCCTTAGTTAGTGAAGAAGCACTTGAGGACTTTCTACTCCGGTGTAGCGATTTAGACGGAGATCTCTTTTACCCTGTCGTATCAAAGGAAGCCAACGATAAACTGTATCCAGGTGTAGAGCGTACTTATGTACAGTTAAAAGAAGGAACATTTACAGGAGGAAATATCTTTTTAATCGCTCCTGCTGTAATTGAAAACTGCCATGCGATTATTCGTCGTGCCATTGCCCTTAGGAAAAAGCCCATCCAGTTAAGCCGCCTACTTGGCATTTCTTTCATCATAAAATTATTATTGCATAGCCTCAGTATTAGTGAGATTGAAAAGCGAGTTAAAGCCATTTTTGAGATTAAGGGTGTTGCAGTAATTTCGCCATACCCTGAGATTGGAATCGATGTGGATAAGACAAGTGATTGGCAATTAGCGGAAGATCTCTTGTCAAAGGCTGAGTGAGGAGGATACCGATGCGAAGGAGTCAACGGATCGCAGCAATTACGAAATGGTTGGTAGAACGGCCACATCATGTATTCTCCCTTACTGATTTTTCTCAGCAATTTGCTGCAGCTAAATCTACTCTTAGTGAGGATCTTGCCGTGATTCGCCAGACCTTTAGTGAACTGGGGATGGGTAAGATTCAAACAATCGCGGGTGCGGCAGGAGGTGTCCGTTATGTACCAGATTTGCACAGCACTGAGCTATTGCGTAGAATAGAGAAGCTCTGCCAGAAACTAGCAGAGCCTCAAAGGGTTTTGCCGGGGGGGTTTATTTATCTTAATGATCTTTCAGCTTGTCCTACCTCTTTAGGGGAAATTGGAGAGATATTTGCGTCTCCGTTCTGGGAGCGAAATCCTCAATATGTGGTTACTGTAGAAACGTCAGGAATTCCCATCGCCTTAATGACAGCTCGGTCGTTAAATATTCCCTTAGTTGTGGTGCGCCGGATCAGTCGCTTAACGGAAGGACCCGTCTTAACCATGAACTACGTGTCTGGTTCTACAAAACGGGTCGAAACCATGTCTTTGTCACGTCGAGATCTACCGACGAAATCTCGGGTCTTAATTGTAGATGATTTCATGAAAGCTGGGGGCACCTTACGAGGGCTAGTGGATTTGATGGCAGAGTTCGAGTGTGAGGTGGTTGGGAAGGGTGTATTGATAGAAACAGCTGAGCCAGCGAAGAAGCTAGTTACCGATTATTTATCCTTTATTCGATTAACCAATGTGGATGAATCAGATTTACAGGTATTAGTAGAACCTGCCGATTGGATAAAGGAGAGTATACCGCAATTATAAAGGACGTATACTAACACTCGGACTACTCACCTCAATGCGAGGGAGTTTTTTTGTGTTTTGGTCATATTTTGGTGGGGTCGATAGTATGGTGAAAGATCAGCGCGAAAAGCCTCCAAATATAGATTGATGTTCAACTAGCTTTAGATAATTATGGCGGATCTTAGTAATTGTATGCAGTGGTAGGCCTATCTCCTCTAAACACTCAATCATTAAAGTGTTCAACGGGCTATTGGATTCCCTTGCTTTATGCTCAAACAGTAACAATGCTTCTCCTAGCTTATGCTGGGGAACTCCTGTTTCGTTAGCCGCTTGTACCCAATACCATCGATTATTTTGCATTTATTTAATCTCCTTTTTAAATTATAAAGTATTTACAAGTATATGCGGAGACTGAAAAAAATATGCCTAGGAAAAACCCATTTCTAGGCAGGGAATTTAAACTAGGTGGAGAAAACAACAGTGTTTGGCATATAATATAGCTAGAGTAGATCCCCATGTCGCCAAACAACAATCGGCGACAGCATTGGATCAATGAAAATACGAAGTTTGGCGCACATGGGCATGGGATAGAAGGAGTGCCGATTTTTAGAGTGGCAGTGTCTAAGAGAAGGGGTGATTTTACAATGAATGTAGCGATTGTGTTAGCCGCAGGGCAGGGGCAACGAATGCGATCAAAAACCCCGAAGGTCTTGCATAAAATCACAGGGCTGTCTATGGTAGGGCATGTCATTCGCAATGTACGAGCTGCAGGCATTGATCAGACATACTTAGTTATTGGTCACCAAGGGGAGTTAGTGAAACAGGAAGTTCCCGATGTCATCCATGTTGAGCAAGCAGAACAGCTGGGTACAGGCCATGCAGTCAACCAGTGTCGCGTAGCCTTAGCAGAGTTCGAGGGAATCATCTTAGTAACCTATGGTGATACACCTTTATTTACTGCGGACACCTTTCAACAGGTGCTAGAGTATCAGCGAGAACAGATGGTAGCGGCCACAGTAATTACTGCGATAATGGCTGATCCTACAGGGTATGGACGGATTATTCGAAGCGAATCAGGCCGTGTTACACGAATTGTAGAACAAAAGGATGCCAATCCTAGCCAATTAGAAATACAGGAAATTAATACGGGGACTTATTGTTTTGATAGTCAACTTCTCTTTACTTATTTGGATAAAATTACGCCAGATAATGCCCAAGCGGAGTATTACTTGCCGGATGTACTTCCTTTGTTGCTTGGCGATGGCCATGAGATTGCGGGATATTGTATTTCTGAGGCCCAAGAGAGTATAGGCGTCAATGATCGAGTGCAGTTAGCAGAAGCAGAACAAATTATGCGAAAGCGTATTTGCAGGAATCATATGTTGGCTGGTGTAACCATTATTGATCCTCAGAGCACCTATATTGAATTAGATTGTCAGATAGGTCAAGATACAGTGATTCACCCAAATACCCATATTCAACAGGGGTCTGTTATTGGGGCGGATTGCACGGTTGGGCCTAATGCTCGTTTAACTCATACCCAACTGGGTAATGGCGTTAATATCGAACAGTCTGTGGTCTTGGACAGCACGGTGGGGGATAACTGTCAGATTGGACCCTTTGCCTATCTACGTCCGGGGTCCAAGGTGGGAGCGGATTGTAAAATTGGTGATTTTGTAGAACTTAAGAATACCACAGTCGATACATGTAGTAAAATACCGCATCATTGCTATATAGGGGATGCTCAAGTAGGATCAGGTGTTAATATTGGTTGTGGAACGATTACCTGTAATTACGATGGAGAGCAGAAGCACAAGACGGTAATTGGCAATAATAGTTTTATTGGGAGTAATTCCAGTCTAGTGGCGCCACTGCGGATTGAAGATGGGGCGTATATCGCAGCTGGCTCCACAATAACGAAGGATGTGCCTAAAGAGAATCTAGCCTTTGGGCGAGCGCGACAAGTGAATAAAGAAGGTTGGCAAAAACGGAGGGCGAATAGTGATAGTTAATCATTATGATAAGAAGCTGAAGATTTTCTCAGGCAATGCAAATCCACTGCTGGCACAAAGTATTGCTAGATGCCTAGGTGAAAACCTAGGCGATGCCACGATTGGCCGGTTTAAGGATGGCGAAATCAGTGTGCGTATTGGCGAAACGGTTCGCGGTACAGAGGTTTATATCATCCAACCGACCCACGCTCCAACAGATACCCATTTAATGGAACTACTGCTGATGATCGATGCTATGAAACGAGCCTCAGCTAAGATGGTTGCTGCTGTAATTCCCTATTATGGGTATGCTCGGCAAGATCGGAAAACCCAACCACGGGATTGTATCGGAGCCAAACTAGTTTCCAATCTAATCACAGCGGCTGGGGCCGATAGAGTGTTGACCATGGACTTACACGCCGGCCAAATTCAAGGTTTTTTTGATATTCCTGTGGATAACCTCAAGGCCATGCCCATCATGGCTAAATATATAGAAAACAAAAATCTTGGTCCTACTATGGTTGTTTCCCCTGATGTGGGTGGAGTAGTACGAGCTCGTGAGTTGGCGGATCGGCTAGATTGTCAATTGGCTATTGTGGATAAGCGGCGAACCCAACCGAATGTCTCACAGGTAATGAATATCATTGGCACGGTGGAAAATAAAACCTGTATTCTGCTTGACGATATGATTGATACTGGAGGTACGATTGTTAAAGCTGCGGAAGCCTTACTTCAGCATGGTGCTACCGATGTTTATGCTTGCTGTTCTCATCCTGTATTCTCTGATCAAGCAGCACAACGCTTACAAGATAGCCCGTTAAAGGAAGTAATAGTAACAGACAGTATCTTTCTACCAGAGCAAAAACTGATTCCGAAATTAACGCGATTATCTGTCGCTCCATTATTTGCCGAAGCAATAAGCAGGATATTTGAAGAGCTTCCTGTAAGTATGTTATTTGACTAAAAAATACTAGAGATGGTATAATATATCAGCGGTAAAAAGGAGGAAATAATTATGGCTAATTATCAACTAAATGCCAACCTACGTAATGTTGCAGGAAAAAGTGAAGTCAAACAGTTACGCAGACGGGCATTAGTACCTGGGAATGTTTACGGAAGAGGTCTGGAGAACCTGATGGTAACTCTAGCGGAGAAAGATGTAGAAAAAGCTTTAGCAGCCGGTGCTAACCTGATTGATTTAACAGTGGATGGCACTGCTAAGCCCGTTATCATTAAAGAAGTACAAAAAGATCCGGTTAAGGGCAGTGTCTACCATGTAGACTTTTACGAGGTATCCATGGATCGGGCTATTGAAACCTCAGTGTCTATTTACATCTTGGGAGACGAAGATCGAGTGGCAGATGGTGGAGTTGTTAACCAAATGCTTCGTGAACTGCTAGTTTCTTGCTTGCCAAATGCGATTCCCGACAGTATTGAAGTGGACATCTCTAAGCTAACAATCGGTGATGGATTTGTAGTTAGTGAGCTATCCGTACCTGAGGGAGTGGAAGTGCTTACTGACGCAAATGATATGGTCGTACGTGTTGCAGCTCCACAAGCGGAAGAAGAACCTGAAGATGAAGAAGGCGAAGAAGGCGAAGAAGGCGCTGAAGATGGTGCAGAGACCATTGATTCAGAAGAAACTGACGAAGCCGAGTAAGAAGGAAATAAGTGCTTTGGAATGCACAGTCTCGGCTGTGCGTTCTTTTGTGGTCATATCCGAACTGGTCCTTTGAGAGGCGGAGTCCTCGTCAGAAGATTCCTGAATGAAAGGACTATATGTTTTTCTTATTTTGGAGGAACAGGTGTTGAAGATAATTATAGGTTTAGGTAACCCAGGAACCCGCTATGAGCACACTCGGCATAATGTAGGTTTTTGGGTCGTTGATGCGTTAAGTGACAAGTGGGGTATTCCCATTAAGCGGAATAGATTCCAGGCAAAAATTGGCGAAGGGTTTTTTTGCCGCGAAAAAGTTCTTTTAATCAAGCCTCAGACGTATATGAATAGAAGTGGCGATGTAGTAAAGCCTATTCTTGAATACTATGGGGCTGACCTCGGGGACTTGCTGGTAGTTTTTGATGATTTAGCATTAGAACCCGCCCAGATTCGCCTTAAGGGGAAAGGGAGTAGCGGTGGTCATAAAGGGGTGCAAAGTATAATCGAGCGCACTGGAACTCTAGAGTTTGCTCGTTTACGAATGGGGATCGGGAGCACTCCACCTATGATCAATACTCCCGACTATGTCTTATCTGTGCTTAATTGCCATGAGGTAGCCCAATACCAGCAGGCTGTTGAAGATAGTGCTCTAGCAATCGAGGTATGGATGCAATGGGGAATCGAAAAGGCCATGAATCAATTTAATAGCAAAAAAGAATAGGCTTTGGTTTTATCTAAAGCCTTTTTTATCATAGCAGAAAGTACATGCTTAGCCCTTTAAGGGAGGACATATTGTCCTTTGAAAGACTATCAACCTGGTAGGTAGTGCGGAACGAAAGGGACTATATGTTTTTCTTAGCATTAGTTGAAAGGGGAAGTCAAGTTGTCGTTAACAGGACTTGTGGGACTAGTAAGTCAATCTCGAGAACTCCAAGCAGTAAAAGATCAAATAGCAAGAAAGAAGGATCAGTTGTTAGTAGGCTTATCTGGATCCCAGAAAGGCCTATTAGTGGCCTCTACCTATAGAGCAGATAAGGTTACGTTAATAGTAACCTATAGTCATCAAAAGGCTACAGCACTAGCTCAAGACTTAAGGGGACTAATTCCTGCCGCACCAATCAGTGTGTTTACCCCCTACGAGCTACTACCCCATGAAGAGGCCTTAACAGACTGGGAGTTACGTAAGTCTAGGTTAGAGGTCCTACATCATCTCCGTATTCCAGGGCGAGTGGTTATCGCATCCATTCAAGCGCTAACAGAGGGGCTAGTAAGTCCCGAATTGTTTTTTGGTCAGACAATGACGATCGATTTAGAGAGCACTATCGAAGTCGATGCTATCGCAAGTCAATTTGTTGGATTAGGCTACGAACGGGTAGACATGGTGGAAGGGTATGGCCAATTTAGTATTCGGGGTGGCATCATTGATATTTATCCATTTATCGAAGATAGACCGGTTCGGATTGAGTTATTTGATGATGAGATAGACTCTATGCGACGTTTTGATGTAGAAACCCAACGTTCCTTAGAAAAGCTGGAAAAAATTCTGATTTATCCAGCTCGTGAAGGAAGCTATGGAAATGTGAACCGGGAGAAGATTCGGGATGCTATTTGGGCTGACGCGAAAAGACAAGCAGAGAAACTAACTAAACTGGGGGATGCAAAACTAGCCGAAACCCAGCTAGAACGAGTAGCGTACCATTTAGAACTGCTCCAGGAAACCAAGCACTTTCCTGGGATGGATCAGTATCTACCTTATTTTTCTACTCCTGCTAGTGCCTTGCAATACATCTCCAAAGACTGTTTGGTCGTGTTAGATGAACCAGCTCGAATTAAAGATATGTGTCGATCTCACCTTGAAGATATTAGCGAGACTATCGCCGATTTATTAGAGAAAGGCCGGGTGCTTCCAAGACTAGAGAAGAAATTTATCGGCTGGAATGAGATTTGGAAGTCTATTGAGCAGCATCCAGCTATTTATCTCTCTGGGTTAGATAAGCGGATTCAGGAGATGGAGAATGTATTAGTACATAAAGTAAGCGCACGAGCACCTGAACATTTTCAAGGAAACATGACCGCATTCCTAAAAAAACTAGGCCAATGGCGGAAGGATCATTATCGAGTTCTGCTCTTAGTAGCCACAGAAGAGCGGGGAAAACGCCTAGCTGACTATTTACGAGAGAGCGATATTTCGGCCAATTATGTCCCAGCGGTTACAACTCAGCTAAAAATCGGCAACTGTGTAGTGTCGAAAGGAAATTTAGAGACTGGGATGGAATTTCCCGAGTTTAAATTAGTGGTTTGTACCGATCTAGAAGTTTATGGAAAGCAACGGCTCAAGCAACGTGTTAATCGAGGGGATGAGCATGTAAAGCTAACAGAAAGTGATCTGCGTGTGGGAGATTATGTTGTTCATGTAAACCACGGTATTGGGCAATACTTAGGCCTAGAGACACTAGAAGTGAGCAAGGTCCACAAGGACTATTTGCTAGTAAAATATGCGGGACAGGATAAGCTCTACGTTCCAACGGATCAGATTGACATGTTACAACGATATGTGGGGCTCAATGACCAGGTGCCGAAGCTGTCTAAACTAGGTGGCGGAGATTGGGCACGGGTAAAAAAAAGAGTGAAAGAATCAGTACAAGAAATGGCAGAACACCTCATCAAGCTATATGCAGAACGAGAAGCGCTAAAAGGGTATGCCTATGCGCCCGACTCTCCGTGGCAGAAGGAGTTTGAAGATGCCTTTCCTTACGAGGAAACGCCCGATCAATTACGGGCGATTAGCGATGTAAAGAATGATATGCATAAAGTAAAGCCAATGGATCGATTACTATGTGGTGATGTGGGCTACGGGAAAACAGAAGTAGCCATTCGAGCAGCCTTTAAGGCCGTGGGTGAAGGGAAGCAGGTAGTAGTATTAGTTCCCACCACTATTTTGGCCCAACAACATCACCGCACCTTTCTTGAACGATTTGATAGCTACCCCATGAACTTAGGGGTTTTAAGCCGTTTTCAATCTAGTGCGGAGCAAAAACGAGTCATGCAAGGACTAAGGGCCGGAACAGTGGATGTGGTGATCGGGACCCATCGGTTGCTATCTAAGGACATAATGTTTCATGACTTAGGACTAGTTATTGTCGACGAAGAACAGCGCTTTGGAGTGGCGCAGAAGGAGCGCTTAAAAGAGATAAGCCGAAATGTGGATGTGTTAACCCTATCTGCTACACCGATCCCGCGTACACTACACATGGCCATGGTGGGAGTGCGGGATATGAGTTTAATTGAAACACCGCCTGAAGACCGGTTTCCTATTCGTACCTATGTCATAGAGTGGGATGACCAAGCGATTGAACAAGCCATCACTAAGGAACTTGGTCGACAGGGGCAGGTTTACTTTGTGTATAATCGGGTGCAGGGAATTGAGAAGATGTATCGCCAACTCCAGCAGATCGCACCAGAGGCACGCATTGCCATTGCTCATGGCCAGATGGACGAGAACCGTTTAGAAAAAGTAATGCTAGATTTCTATAATGGTGAGTATGATGTGTTGCTATGTACAACTATCATTGAAACAGGAATGGATATCTCCAATGTGAATACACTAATCATTTATGATGCCGATTATTTAGGATTAGCCCAGTTATATCAACTACGGGGGCGAGTCGGACGAACAAATCGCGTCGCGTACGCGTATTTTACCTACCGTAAGGATAAAATACTCTCGGAGGATGCAGAAAAGCGATTGCGAGCAATTAAAGAGTTCACTGAGTTAGGATCCGGAATTAAAATAGCTATGCGTGACTTAGAGATTCGAGGGGCTGGTAATATTCTCGGTCCAGAGCAACACGGATTTATCACATCCGTTGGATTTGAGTTGTATTGTAAATTGCTGGATGAATCTATCCGTCAATTAAAGGGTGAAGTTATGCAACAACCTCCTGATCCTGTTCTAGATCTGAACATAGATGCCTATATCAGTGATGACTATGTGACAGACGGAAAACAAAAGGTTGAGCTTTATAAGAAGATTATTGCTGTACGTACGTTAGAGGAAGCCGATGAATTAGAGGAAGAGATAGAAGACCGCTTTAGTAATCTTCCGGATGCAGTCCGTAATTTGGTACAAATCGCACGAGTGAAGGTGATAGCTCGTCAAATAGGGGTGTCTACAATCACAGTCGTGAAAGATTTGTTTGTGGTAAAACTACTAGAAGGCTTAGCGGCTGATAGGGCTCGCTTTAATCAGTTAGTGCGGCAGTTCAAAGGAAAGGTTGGCTTCCAACCGGGACGAAGCCCTCAGTTAAAGGTAAGGGTTCGTCAGTTAAAGGACATTCAGGCCTTGAAGTTCCTAAAAGAAGTGCTAGAAGCGCTCAAGTGAAACATCTTCCTGCGCTGGGAGGAATGAATAAAAATAGCAGTCAAGATATATACTAACAGTGTACTTACCCAACATAGAAGGAGGGGTTGTGGCTCTTGAAAGCTACAGGAATAGTTAGACGTATTGACGACTTGGGCCGCGTAGTTATTCCTAAAGAAATTCGACGCACCTTGCGTATTAGAGAAGGAGATCCATTGGAGATATTTGTGGATCGAGAAGGAGAGGTAATTCTCAAGAAATACTCTCCTATTGGAGAATTAGGGGATTTCGCACAGGAATATGCGGATTCACTCTATGAGTCCACCGGACATATCGCACTGATCTCTGACAGGGATGCCATTGTGGCCGTGTCAGGCGCACCCAAAAAGCAATGGGTAGACAAATCTGTTACTGAAATGGTTGAGCGCGTGATGGAATCCCGAAAAAGCATGATGGTAACGAAATCGGAAATAACAAATGAGGAAGAACAGTGGGGGTTTGAATCGCAAGTGGTAGCTCCAATTATTGCTGAAGGGGATCCTATCGGGGTAGTTATACTCGCTAGCAAAGAGCCCAATAGCAAAATGGGAAATTTAGAGTTCAAATTAGCAGAGACAGCCGCCGGTTTTCTTGCCAAGCAAATGGAACAATAAGGAATGTGAAGTCGGCAGATATGAGACTGCTTAACTCCAGAAAGATGCTTAATCCTCAGACTCCTGGTCATAACTATACATTTCCTGCGTAAAAATAACCAATGGGAAAGCGGGGATGGTTTATGGCGAAGGAGTCTTTTTTGCGTGGTGCATTTATTCTAGCGATAGCTAGTGGAATTAGCCGAATACTTGGAGTTATCTATATGGTCGGTTTGCCTCGGATTATTCTAGATGAAGGAATGGGACTGCTTCAGTTAGTTAAACCATTACATTACTTCGCTGTTGTATTAGCTATCTCAGGGATGCCAACAGCGATTTCTATTGTGGTGAGTGAAAAGGCAGCGCAGGGATCGACGAAAGGTGTTATGCGCGTATTTTACGTAAGCCTTGGTATTTTACTCTTTACAGGGGCCCTAGCCTGTATAGGGCTATTAGCTAGT
>SKHL01000304.1 GCA_007116995.1 Limnochordia bacterium | reverse complement strand
TCATCTTGAAATGTTACTAGAAAGAACCCTCCTTGGGGAAGAGATCACCAGTAGTGCCCAGGTAACTTGTATGCTTGAGGATATTATAACCAAAAAAAACAGCTATGCACAGACAGACCCAAGCACCCAAGCTCAAGCAGAGAAAACCGAAGATGCAATTAATAAGCCAAAAGAAGGAATTTCTTTAAGTGAATTTGATATGGAAACAATTCAACAAGGACAAAGTCAAGGATATCAGGCCTATGAAATTCACGTCCAATTAAGAGAGAATACTATGTTAAAGTCAGTTCGGGTCTATACTATATTTCAAGCACTAGAAGCAGTTGGTACCATTATTAAGTGTCAGCCTTCGGCCCAAGATCTAGAAGATGAACGGTTTGACATTGACTTTTTTATAATATTTGTTACCCAAGAGACATCGGATACGATGGTAACATTAATAGAGGGGATTTCCGAGGTACAGTCTGCGACAGCAACTCTGCTACCCCTACAACAAACTGCTGTTACTGTAGAGCAGAAGGAAGCAGAGGAACAGTCTCCCACTAGTGCGGTACAAGCTAGGGGTGTCTTCGCGGATAAGTTCGTACGTGTGGAAACGGATCGTTTAGATACGTTAATTAATCTTGTGGGTGAGTTAGTAATCAGCCGAACCCAAGTACTAGAAATGGCGAAAGAAATGGAGCAGTCTGATACGAACAGCACTATAGTCCAATTAGATAGAATTACCACAGATCTGCAATATGCTGCCATGAGTCTAAGAATGGTACCGATTAAACAGGTATTTGACAGATTCCCCCGAATGGTCAGGGACCTCTCCCAAGCGAAGGACAAGAACATTCAGTTGGAATTATATGGACAAGAGACAGAGCTAGATCGTTCTATTGTTAACCAAATTAGTGATCCATTGGTTCATCTAATCCGTAATAGTGTAGATCACGGGATAGAACCAAAACAACAACGTCTAGCCCAAGGCAAGCCAGAACAAGGGCACATTCAGCTTGGAGCTCGCCATGAAGGAAGTCATGTGCTTATCGAGGTATCCGATGATGGTCAGGGAGTTGATGTTCGTAAGGTTAAGGAAAAAGCCATCAAAAAAGGCTTACTACCAGCTAATCACCTAGGTGAACTTAGTGTCCAAGAAGCCATTAATCTGCTGTTTGAACCTGGCTTTAGCACTAATGATGTTGTTACAGATGTATCGGGCCGAGGAGTGGGCATGGACGCTGTTAAATCCAATGTAGAAGCTCTTAGTGGAATCGTAGAGATGGAACCCACACCACAGGTTGGCTCAAAAGTCACGATAAAGCTACCGTTGACATTAGCCATTATTAAAGCGCTCT
This sequence comes from Limnochordia bacterium, assembly GCA_007116995.1. GTDB lineage: Bacteria > Bacillota > Limnochordia > Darwinibacteriales > DTU012 > CSBR16-202. Next base: position 2,384 of record SKHL01000304.1, on the reverse strand, counting down.
TAGTTAGCACACAAGGCCAAACTTATGCCATTCCCATTCAATCAGTGAGAGAAAACCTGCTAGTATCGTGTAATCAGATCAAAACAATTCAGCAGCAGAGTGTGATCACACTTCGCAATAAGGTCCTTCCATTGATTAATCTAGCAGAAGTATTGGGAAACAAAGAAACCGAGATGAACGGCACCATCTCGGTTATCGTTACCGAAGGCCAGAATGGGAAGATCGGCTTAATCGTTGACGAATTGTTAGGACAACAAGAGATTGTAATCAAATCTCTCAGTGCACTCTTAGGTGATATTCCCGGTATAGCTGGTGCTACAGTATTAGGAAATGGAGACGTAGCATTAATTTTGGATAATAGCACGTTGTTAAAAACAAGGAGTGAAGGTAATGGGTAAAACTGTCTTAATTACAGATGATACGGCATTTATGCGGATGACACTTAAAAATGTCATTCAAAAGAATGGATTTGAAGTAGTGGGTGAAGCGACCGACGGAGAGGATGCTATTGTTAAGTATCAAGAGTTAAAACCAGATCTGGTTACTATGGATATTACCATGCCTAAAATGGATGGGATCACAGCGATTAAACATATTATCACAGAGGATCCGAATGCTAAGATTATTGTCTGTAGTGCGATGGGGCAGAAGCCTATGGTAATTGATGCCCTAAATGCTGGTGCCAAGGACTTTTTGGTAAAACCATTTGATGCTGAACGGGTTATTGAGGCCTTGAATAAAGCGGCTAGTTAAGGGGGGTATCCATGAACGCAAAACTTGATTTTTTGCAGGAACTTGGAAACATTGGAGCCGGCCATGCTACGACTGCCTTATCTCAGCTACTTAACGGTGAACGCCTTAATTTAGTTATACCCGAAGCGGTTATGCTCCCGTTTGAGGATGTTAGTTCCTTCATTGGAGGACAAGAACAAGCAATAGCTGGTATTTATATTGAGATAAGCGGAGACGCTTGTGGGCACATGGCCTTTTTGTTACCCTTAGAAAGCGCTATTAACTTGGTAAACATGCTAACCCTGGAAGAGTCTTCGAAGTTATCCGAGTTAGGTTTGTCTGCTTTACAGGAGGTAGGGAATATTATGATTGCTTCCTACTTGAATGCACTAAGCAATCTGACAGATATGTGTATGATTCCATCCGTTCCTAGTGTAGCAATTGATATGGCAGGTGCAGTGTGGGAGAGTATATTAGCTGATGCTGAAGTGGCAGAGACGATTACTTTAATTAAAGCCCAGTTTGCAGCAGACGCGACCCCTATCGAAGGTCATATTCTCTTCTTACCTAATGAGGAAGATTTTCAAAAGATTGCTCAAGCTCTAGGCCTGGAGGACGTAGAATGAATGAACTGTTTGTCAATATGGGCCAGCTTAGCGTCCTTAGGAATACAGGCATATTAACTACGATAGGGCTAGGTTCGTGTATTGGGGTGGCCCTTTATGATCCAGTAGTCAAGGTAGGGGCGATGGCCCATGTCTTTCTGTATAAAAGCCATAAAGACAAGGATCCTAAAGCTCTACCAGGGAAATATGCAGATTTGGCTATCCCTTCGTTAGTTCAGATCACTATTAACCAAGGAGCGCGCAAGGAGCGCCTATACGCTAAGTTAGCAGGGGGAGCTCACTTATTCGCAAATTTACCAACAAAGACACTAAGTGTAGGTGAGAAGAACATTCGTGCAGTTAAGCAGCAATTATCTATCCATAATATACCCATAACTGGTCAGGATCTAGCCGGAAATTATGGTCGAAAAATGCGTTTATTTGTGGAAACGGGCATTGTTATTGTTACAGCAATAGGCAAAGATTCTAAAGCGATATGATTCAGCTACCCGCAGACTTAAACGCGGGTAGTGTTGTTCTTTAACACATGCCATTGATCGTATTTGTGAGAGTATTATAAAGCTAGTAAATAGTTTCTAGTGGAGGAACGGGCCCATGGATTACCAACAGTTCAAAGTTCAAGCACAAGACATTTTACAAATAGATCTAAACTCATATAAGGAACAGCAGATGCAACGCCGTATTTTACAGTGGATTACCCGCCACAAGCTGCTTGACTTTGCGGGACTGTTGAAAGAAATCCACACAGATGTACAACATAGAGACAAGTTTCTTGATTATCTTACGATTAATACATCCCACTTTTACCGTGACGTAAATGTCTTTCGCTACCTTGATGAGCAAATTCTTTCGGTCTTGTCCAAGAACAAAAGTTCGAGGGTTTGGAGCGCTGGGTGTTCCATTGGAGCAGAAGTCTACTCCATTGTAATTCTAATGCTAGAACGTAGAATGACTGCTTCCCAAGTGCTGGCTACGGATATTGACGAGGTGATATTAACAAAAGCAAAACAGGGTATCTATGCAGCC
>SKHL01000231.1 GCA_007116995.1 Limnochordia bacterium | reverse complement strand
CTGTACGCCTCCGCATCAAGCTACCCATAAGTGCGTTAGGAAACATCGGCGGCTCTCCCATCAATCCAAATCTTACCTGCGTAATCTTTGAACACTGTATATATGCCTCTACCTAATGGACCACCAGGCACCATAATATCTTCAGGCTCCAAAACCTCAGCGGGGAAAGTCACCTCTCTACCCGGGCGGTTGTTATCTATTACCAGTACCTTTGTCTGGTTTGCATCGAGGACAAAGGTCAAAGCCAGATCATCCGTGTTGAGTTCTTCCCATGTGCCGGTGTCAGTGGCTACAAAATCAGATGTAACGTCAAAAGTATCCGTGGTAACATTGGATATCTCGAAAATACCGTCATTATCGTTAGTATCTGTTATAGCTACATAATCACCATTACTCCGTCCGTGAGCGTCAGATGTTAATGTTATATCTCCACCACCAGCATCAGCGATAGCCGTGATAGACCCTGTACTTACCGCTGCCCCCAGATCGAGCCGGACATTAGCAACTGTACTGAAATTAATTTCCTGAGTGTCACCAGTTGGAGCGAGTACCCCTGGGGTTGCCATGTACCCAGAGACAAGAGCCTTTTCCGTATCGACATAAGCGTTTGTGTCAGCGTTAGACTCATAGGCTGTTTTAATCTCTCCTGCTGACATATCCGCAGTCGCATTTTCTTCGATGTTCGTTAGTTTAGTTTTTTCATCGTCTGTGAAAGCATTAGTATCAGCATTGCCCTCATACGCTGTCTTAATCTCAGCCGCAGTAGGGTTGACCTGTGCCTCGTCTTCGATCAGTGCAACCTTCGCGTAAGCCGCATCAAGAGCTGCCCCGTTAGGTATGTTTGAGTCATAAAACGTTTGTTCTGCCATTTACCTCACCTCACTCTCAAAGTAGTACCGTCAGCCAACTTGAATCCGACTCCGTCTGCTGTACGAAATATACGGAAAAGCCGTCCTATTTTTTTAATCATACTATTAATTCTGAGTCCTAGTCCTAACATTGATTAACCTTTCTTGTAAGCAATCACTATGCCAACAGTAAGCTTGATCTTGGAAAAATCGCCCAGTAAGGTAAACCCAGGGTCAAGTTTTTCGTTTAACCCAGTAAGATCTTTAACCTCCCCACTGACAATCACATTAGCAGCATCAAAGGAAGGGGATTCAACGACCTGAATAGCAACGTAATCACCCTCGTGCTCTTCCGTATCAGTGATAATATCAAAGTCAAGGGGCAAGCTTGCTGCCATCTGTTTTTGTCCTGCGCTTAAAAGCTCGTTCAATCCCATTCCCATTTCTTTATTCTCCTTGTTTAAAGTAGAAGAGGGGCCAGAGGATTAGCCCCTCTTCTCGAAATATTAAAGCTTCACAATCATCCCGGCAGTATCAGCAGCAATGCCTTTGATAACACCATCGTCAATATTGGTTGCGCTAGGATCAGTTGCAGCGGTTACAGCTCCTGCTATAGAGATTGCCGTAACGCCTTTCCCTTTAGCACCTCCGCTAGCAAGAGAAGCGAACTTCAGTCTTCCCCGATACTTGACCATACCGACAGCTCCGTTGGCTATAGTGGCTACAGGAACGCCTATCTTATCCATGATAGTGTTAGCGTCTACCGCACACTTGATCCCTACCAGTTCGCCATCCACTCCCCCATAGATTGCACAAGGGCAACCTACAGTAAGCTCACCACTTGCTTTAACCTCGATGAGTTCATCAATGCTACCGTCATTTATGACCGGATTACTTATTCTAAATGCCATTTTCTTACTCCTTAAATTAAACTCCTGTAAAAGTACCCTCCAGGAAACCTGGAGGGTTTGTTAATTAATCAGCAGCAGCAATCGTTTTAAACACCCCATGTCTGCGTCTTTCGTTGGTGAACAACTGTGCCTGGACAAAAAGGATAGTGCTTCTTGCGTCCTGGTCATCTGGTTCGTTGAACGGTTTCTTCCTGATACCAGATATCTTGAACCCGATAGACTTAGAGTTCAGGCCGTAGTAATCAGGTTTGTTCGCCTGGACAGAAGGACAATTCTTATCAAGAATGATGTTGATGTTCTTGATGGACAGATCAGCATAGGAAGCGTCGCCTTTTTTGTTATCCGTGTACCGGATACCAACATCAGTAGTCGTTGCCAGAAGGAGGTCTTCATAAGCGTTATATCCATCCTCATTGGTCACGATAACGTCAAGCCCTTTACTTCCATCTTTACACTTGTTTACCAGATCTCTTAGCCCTTTTCTGGTATCGCTACCTTTCACAAACTGAGCTTTCCAGGGGGACATACCAGCAGCAGAGGGATCAATTCCCATGAACTCGGTATTGTAGGCTGGATCCCCATCGGTTGCTCCAGGCTCGATCATCTTCTGGATAGACAGCAGGGGCACACCGTTTTCGGTTCTGATAATATCAGTACCCCAAAGCTGTGAGGCCAACCCTTCCTCCAGGGTCTGCTCGGCTTGCATGAGCTTCATCTGTAGAAGGTCGATGATCTTAGCTTTCCCAGAGTTTTCTTCCAACTCCTGAGTAGCTATCGCCATCGGGATAGCAAACCTGGACATAGGAACTTCTGCCTGTTGGAGGCCACCAGCAGTTTTGATCTGGATCTTGTCGTAGTATCCATAGTTAACCAATCCTTTAGCCTTACCAAACAGTACCGGTATAATCAGTTTAGTTCCAACTGTCATTGTAGGAACCTTAGAGTTTTTCTTGAGGATCTCAAGTATCGCATGGCTTTCAAAAACATTATCAGCCAGCTCAGTCTTGTATTCCTCCAGTGTTGCGTTGAATAAGGTATCTAACCAAGCCCAATCCATTATAGTATCTCCTTACGTCTTGATCTTCTCCATGGCTCTTTCCATTGCGGCCCTTAATCCTTTGGGCCTTTCGGCAGAACTTCCAGGAGAGATGTTCGTTGAACTTGAATCATTTATGACATCAAGTTTCTTTATTTTTTTCAAAGCATCTTTCGCTTTGGGCTTTTCAGGGGAAACCCCTTTAAGCCTATTTAAAACAGTTTTAACTCCATCTTTCTTGAAGATAGATCTCCATCTTTCAGGATCCGCTTTGTACACAGAAGCAAGCATTTGAATGTCTTCATTGGTATCATCATCAAACGCATCCAGTTCTTTATTGAACTTATCAGCAAATGCTTTCATTACCATAACGGTTACTTCTGCATCCATCTTCTTATGCTGCTCAACCTTGCCTGACATTTTCTCCATATCGGCAAGCCGTCTTGCTTCGGCCCTGATCTTGGCATCTATCTCTGCTTGAGTCATCTTCGGGGCTTCGTACCCATCCTCCTCAAGCTGTTTTTTGAGCTCTTCGATTATCTTGTCTTTCTCCCTGATACTCACCTCGGCCTCAGACCTGTAACCATCGAACTCTGAACGAAGCTGGTATTTCTCTTTGGTCAGTTGACCAATCCGGTTGTCATAGGAATTCTTTTTCTTCTTGGGCTTTTTTTTGCCAGACTCTTCTTCCTCTCCGGATTCTTCAGTCTCTTCTTCTTCGCCCTCGTTGGACTCCTCAGAAGATTCCTCTTCTTCAGTCTCAACGTCTGCCTCTTCTTCTTGGGTGGCTATATCGGGTGTTTCTTCCTCGTAAGAAATCATACCCTCCATGTCTTCCATCCCTTCAGGTTTGGCTTTTTCAAATCCCTTTTCCAACGCTTCACGAATACCCATTACTCTCTCCTATCTTTAAAGTCATGGCTGACTGCGTATACCCGAATACTCGGATATCGATTAGAGGCCGGCCTTAGCTACTACCCTTTCGGCAGCTTGCCTTAGCTTCTTAGCCCCTTCTGTTCGTCTATGTTGACGAACCTTTTCGTTGTGTTGGGCTATCTGCTTGGTAGCAGTTCCAACTTTGACAATATCGGCAAACCCTTTTTCTTTCATTACTTGTCTTCTATGGTGAGAAGACTCGATCACCTGTCCTAAGACCTGATCGTATTTGCCAATATTAACGTCCACAAATAAATGGCCAACAGAGAATATCCTTGTTGCTGGTTCTCCGCATTGTTCACACTTCTGGTTATCTCTTTTCTCGGAAGGTACATTCACCTTCTCTTCTTCATGTTGGCAATGCTCACACTTGTAATCATAGATCATCCCGGCATACCTCCATGTTGCGCCTGAAGGGGATCCGGACTACCAGAAGGAGAAGCAGACATCTTAGCGCCACCATCTCCACCAGGTAACGGCACTGGTTGCGGTTCTTCAGAAAGGATCAGGTCATCCACATCCTCTTCTCCTAATCGCTCGAAAGTTCTCTTGGCTAACTCCGGTAGGTTTATAACCGGCCCAAAAGCTTGAGCTATCTTTGCTAGTCTTTCAGCCCTGGCTATCTCGAAGTCCACATCAAACTCTATAGTAGATCCACGCTGCACAGTGATATCCATATCGGTTAGTTGCAATAGTTCAGCGGTAAGATTCCAGGTTATTACTGAACCTCTGCGGTACTTGGTTTTCATTTGTTTCGGTTGCTGCATATAGTTTTTTAACAGTTCTACCAAAGTGTCGATTTGTTCAAAACAAAAGTCTTCTATCTTTTCTCTTCTTGCTCCTACCCTGTTCATCATGGCACGTTCCATGATCTGCGCTTCAGTAGCCTTACGTTCACGGTCAGGTCGGCCCATATGGTAATCAGTTAATCCCAGAACCTCCAGAATTTCATTAAAAATACTTCTAATATTTTCATAGAACTCAGCTCCATTAGATAGTTTTTCTACCGGCCCTACTTTTGAACGGTGATCCGTTGCATGAATATATCCACCATCAGGGTTATTTACAAATTTTTCTATCTGGTCAGGAGTATAGTTACCGGAAAACTGGTACTGTGTAGTAAACTTCTTGGCGTTTTCTACTCGCCTATGGTATTGCATGTTAGCTTCTTTAAGCTGAGGGGCTACCAGGTCTATCTCGCATTGAGGATATCCACCATCAATAGGCTCGTTAAACCACATCACTTTAATCAAGCTCTTGGTTTGTCCAGTTGCCTCATCAACCAAAGGATATTCTTCATCCCCTAACAACTCATCATCAGTAAACACTACCACTCTTGGATCGTCAGGATCAAAACTATGGAACTCATAGAGCTTCACATAGTCTATCCCAGAGTTTTCATGACGGTCATCACGGTATTCTTCACCTGAATGGGTGGCCTTAATGGTCTTTTTGTATTTCTTTTCAGCTTCTTCTTTTGAAAGGAATGTTTCAATACATATCCAAGGCCACCTTCCCCATTCAGCATCAGGAGGGAACAATACCCTGCGAGGGTCTATGCGAATATCGTAAGGAGATTCTGACTTGATTATGTCTGATACTTCTAGATCGTTTGGAGTAAGCCCTATCTTTGCCAATTCTTCAGGAGAATTCAAATGCTCCATGGCTTTATTGTCTTTGTTGATCTTGTATCCTAGTTTCACAACTCCATATTTGAGAAGAATAGCATCAGTGATAGCTTGTCGGTTGGTATTCTTGATCTTGATGTCTATTCCTATTTTTTTGCAGGTTTCTTCCAGGGATCTACTAAACTTTTTCATACTGATATGTTGACGAGGGCCAGCATCGTAGCCCATCTGGTGCATCATCAGCTCTTCGGTTTCCCGATTAGAGTCATGCACATGAAAAGAAAAGTCAGGGAACCGGGTATGAGTAGCAGAAAGAATAGTTTCCACTACCGCATAAGCCAAGTTCACAGAATATTTCTTATCTTTAAATTCAGGGAAGTTTGCTGCGTAAAAATCGTCCATATGATAATTGGACTTGTACCAGCTCAGGTTTCTTTTCCAGTCGGGTTCAGCCTCGTTTTGTCTCCACCGCTGTGAAGACTGAACCAACTTCATTAAGTTGTCATGCTTATAATTTTTCACTTGACAAATCCCGATCTCGTACTCAATCTATTTTAATTGAAGCATAATTTCAGGGTGCTGTCAAATTTTTAACTCATTACTCCAGATCTTTTCATATCCATGTAGTCAAACCAGGCTTCGCTGCCTTTGGTGATAAGCTGTATTTTGCTGAAATGTGCAGGAGGTGGCATATAGGTCAGGCCATATCTCCATCCATCTCCATGGTGATCTTCCATAGAGGAATCGATATCTCCATCGATTATTCCTGAGTGTAGTAAAGAGGGGACCGTTCGGATAAAATGTTCACAGTTCTTGGTTACCTGGAAGAAGGGAACTCCTTCTTCTTTAATCAAATATTTTCTACACAGCTGCCAGCCATTAACTCTATCTTTTCTAGCCTGGACTACCAGAACCTTGAATGGTTCCAGCTTCTTCTGGATTATCTCTGCTATGCTAAACCCAAAAGATCCATCTTTAGCCCAGCATTGAGAGTCCAGTATCAGCATTTGCGGTATTTGCCCCAGACTTGAGTGCATAACCTTGAGCCTATTGGCTATTAAATCAGCTACTTCTTCAGCGTTATAGTTCATTCCAGCATCATTCATAAAAGGTTTAACAGTATAAATCTCATCAAAAAGCTTTACTCTTCTATCGGGTTGCACAGCAAAGAATCCAATAGCACAAGGTTTAGCTGATCCCCAGTCCATGTACATATATAGCCTATCAGAATTGGTAGGAGTATAGCTATTTATCACATGGTCTCTCTCGCTCCATTCTTTAAAGAACAAACCAGACTGGTTATCCCAGCTTCCCAGCAATAATGCCAGGAAGTCATCTTGATTCAGTTCTCTTAGTCGGAACAAGTAGGTAGGGTCGTTCTTCATCAAGGCCGGATTGTCAGTTAGCCGGGAAGGAATATATATCTGCTATTTTGGTTTAACCAGGATTCCTTCGATCTCTATTCCTTCATCAGGGATCATCTCAGTCTCTTTGGTTTTATATAACTTTAACGGCTCTTTGCCATCAATATATCTTTTCTTGAGGTAAACCCTTGCCGGGCCTATTGGATTGGTAAGAAGATAAGTTCTTGCTAGTCCGTATCGGCTCGATCTTACACGAGTAGTCTTTAGCCAGGAAAGCTGATACTCAGTAAAATCTATAGCCTCATCAATTATCAGTACATCAAACTGTACTGATTTATAATTCTCCAGATCACCATCATTCTCTACATAGTTCAAGGTTATCCTTGAACCATTTGGCAAATACACTGTTCGGTTCTTGTCTGAATAATGGTACAGCTCTTTGGGATACCAGGTAAATATCTCCTGGAGCAGTGTCATTCTCAAGTCTTGTACTGTTCTTCGGAATAATCCGATATGAATACCAGCATGCGCACAGCCCAGAATAAAAGCTTTGTTAACAGCTATACAGCTCTTACCTCCACCAAGCGAACCACCAAACAAAATCTCATCAGCAGGGCAAGACAAAAACTGCTTTTGGGTAAGGTGAGGTACAAACTCCAGGTTAAATCTACTCAATACTAAATCCTCGCTATTCTGTTAGTTGGTGCTGAAAGGAAAACTCCCTATCCACATAGGATGATATTCCAATAGCTCACCCTTGTTTTCTCCACCCATAGCTTCTGCATACTCATCCAGACCTTGATTGTAGATTTCTAGTAACTCTTTATCCATTTCGTTTCCCTTTCTTGAGCACACCCAGTTCTTTATGGGTAGCCTTGATCTCACATACTCGCTGGTATAAAGTTTCTGGATCAATAGGATAACACTTACTAAGCTTATAACACATTTCAAAATCAGGATAACTAAGCCCTTCTTTGTATCTTCGAAATGTTTCACTTCTATCGAATCCCAATGCATCAGCCATCTCCCTAGGATTTATTTCATACCCAACCAACTCTTCTTCAAAATATTCCCACAAGGTCTTAATTTTCATTCTCTGCCTCCTCCCCCTGGATGTCTCTCATGTTGCGGGCAATAACCTTGAGAGCTTCATCGTTCAGATTTAATAATACTTCTTTCTCTTGTTCTGAGAACAATACACTCATCATTACCGCTTTCTTGAACGCTTCCACATCCTTGTACCGGTACTGGTTAAACTTATCTATCTCACAGTTCCAGTCCTTGATATCTACTTCTTCGGTACTATGAAAATGCAGATGGATATCTTTACCTAATCCCTTTTCGCCTAACCGGATATCTTTGGCTATATCCAGGTATCTCCAGGAATCACTCTTCCCAGCAAGCGCACGTTCGTTGATGATATTCGCTATCTGGACCTGGGACAATACCAGCTCATCTATACTCTTCTCGTTATTCTCTTCGTTATCCAGAATAGACTTGTACTCACCCATGGCAATCCAGCTCCGTTCCTATCCCCATTTCTTGCTTCTTGCAAATAAATTCGTTAACCATATTCAACCTAGCAATTTTTTTGCTGTAGAACTCCACCAGAGCTTTCTTCTGCTTCAGTTCATTAACCACCATCTTATGAGCCTTCTCGTAATTCTTCAGAGTTCTTTCCAGCTCTTGAACCTTTTGCTCAGAATTACGAACCATGTCAACTGCTTCTTTTGCTACCGTTTCATAAATACTTACCTTCATTTCCCAATCTTTATTTTCTTTCACTAAGTTTCGAGCTTTAAGTGCTAACTCCGATTGCTCATAGTTTTTTATAAGACTCCTCTGTGTTTCTAGTTTGTCACCTTGAAGCCTGATCTTATCCCTAGCTTCTTTCAATGCTACTTGGTAATTCCTCGCTTGCACTATCGCAAAACAATGCTCACAACTCTTCTCTTTCTTCTCTTTCTTCTTCTTACCAAATCCAAACATATCCTCTCTCCTCTCTTGATTAATCCATTCTTGCCCTGCTTTTTAAAATATCAATCATAGTAGGATTCTCAAATACACTCGCTACCAAATCCTTAACCCAATCTTTCGCAAAAATCCACCTCAACCTCTTGTTGAGTCGATTCATCGCCTCTACTTTTTTCTTCGCTCTCCTTTGAGGCTTAGTTAACTTAACCATCAATCTCTCTTCTCATTAATCTCACCAGCCACCAAAACCAAGCACTATGTCAACCTTTGGGTTATATCTCCTATCAGGTCTACCATGTTACTCATACTCCTTTCATGAGCAAGCAATACCAATAACACTATTCCCAATGGAACTATCAACGGCATAAACACCAACCACCAGCTCCAATCTATTCCTCCAGTCAATTTCAGCACTATAAAAACTATTAACAGTATATTTAAACAGAAACCTACCAACTTGCTTAAAAACAACAATACAAAATCCATACTGTTTATCTCCTCCCAACCCTTAGACACACCACAGGACTCTCACCTATGGATGTACGTTCCGTTCGTATACGTACATCCTAATCAAATGCGTCTATCCCACATGTGTCTATCTCAATACTATCATCTACTATTTAAATGCACAACCTGTGCTTTTTGTTTTAAGATTGTTCGTCTTGGGATATATATATATCTATCCGAAAAGGTGTATCGGGGTATGGGGGGGTAGGTGTCGAGGAGGATACCTTTTCGGCTAGATGGTCAAACGGTGTCGAGTGCCGGGTTAGGTTGTCGATAGTTCAAACTATCAGCGTATCCAGAGAGTAACCTACTCTTTCTATTCAAAGGGTATCGTCCTCACTTCACAGGTTACTCTCTATATACTACGTAGTAGTATATATAGAGAGTAAACCAAGTTGATAGGGTGAGGACAGGAGAGATAGGCATTGAAGATAGTTTGAGGCAGGATAAACTGTATAGACTCTCTCTCTCCACGACCCTCAATTGTAGCACAGGTCAAGGTATATTTATCAAACAATTCGCATAAACATCCAAGCTGAGGCAGACCGATTAAAATTGTTGCATAAACATAGCGAAACGCTTCCAGAATCCTAATCACTTCTACGGGTTCAACCTTGAGTGATTGGATTCTGAAATCATTTCATAGTGGTTCATGCAATAATTTCAATCTTAACCGGCTTATTTATGGAATAACTACATTTTTATAGCCGGTTATTCTGCTACGCTTGCTGTTCATGCAAATTATCTGATAAAAGGAAGAAGGTACTAGCCATCCTTGAACGCCCTAGAATCGACATGTAGGAGATAAAGCCACCTACCTATCGATTCGGGCATTAAACGATGCAGTACCTCTAAAATGGACATCCTGGGAAGAATTTTGAAGGACATAAAATTCTTCTGCGGCTGTTTCCACCCTTGACTGATCTGTGCTCAGGGTTGGGCGTTAAAGAGCTTGAGTTATCAGGTTCAATTAAAGATTCAAAGGAGAAATACAATGGGTAGATTCAATGTTGCAGGTAACACAGAGCGTGAGGGAAGTTTTCGTGACTTTTTAATTGCTCAAGGATTATTAGCAATCAGATGTACTTCAAAAAAGGGTTCTATGATGTATGTCGTAGACGCTGAAGATCTTCAGGACTTAGCCAATGCAACCAAGAGTAAGAAAAGCGAGGTTGTGTTTTTCATGGAACATGAAATAGGGGATCACATCTATCTCAAACCTTTCGTTCCTGAAGGATCAGCAGCAAAGACCAGCGAATCGAAGTAAGCTCGTGCAATTAGCCGGGTATCCGAAAGGGTATCCGGCTTTTTTTGTGTTCCGATTATTCCAACGTAAGGAAAAGCATTAGAGTATGGGAAGTGAGAGGATATTGAAGCCACAGGCGACCACGGGAAATAATCCGAGCAAACTTGAATACGTCAGACCTATTCCAACCCACTACGATTTTATCATATTGACTTACAGTAAGCAGTTAGCTTCGCTGAACTACGCTTGCTACCTGCAACTGTAAGTGAACAATATGATTTGATCTCCGTGAGTTTACATAGGTCTTCCTCGAAGACAATTAAAAATTAAAGGAGATTGAAATGATAACAGTAATTCCACCAGTAGATATTAACCAGGTTAGAGAATCCTATAATTGCCAGATTGAAATGAGAACCAGAGGAAAGATTGAGAGAGTTGATCCGCTGGTATTCGATGATGATGATCTGGTCCAAGAAATTCCTAGCGAGAAGTTTATGAGAGATTTGAGAAAAGAGTTTATAGATTATCGAGAGCTCAAATGGGACAAACAACATGGTAGAGAGCATGGGATATACCCAAACAAAGAATATGCTGGAGAAGAAGGAATGTTATCACTAGGAGGAAAGAGGGGAGTTAGATAATGACATTTGTATTTGTTATGATGATAGTTATGGCAATATTTTTTGGCATAACAACAATCCTGGAATTTCTGGGATTAGACGGATCAAAGGAGATACCAGGTGATAACAACAAATGAATTTCACAAGAAGATCTTCATCTGGCAAATGTGCTGGCTGATGAGAGAATACCGCAAAAGATGGATAAATGCTAAAGATATGAGAGATGAACTATTCTACGAAGATCATAAAGCGTATGAAGAGCGTACAACATACGCAGGAATAGACAGGTACAAAGCGGATGCAGATCAACTCTGTGAAGACTGCAAAAAAGATTCGATGTACTGTTATCAATGCCAACTAATACTAGAGGAGGGATAACAAATGGATGTAGTAGCAATTTGTGAAAAATGCGGAGGATGGTTGATTTATGATTATGCCATGAATAAAATAGATTGTGATTGTTGCGAATTTGAAATAAAAGACGCATATTAAAAGAGAGTAAAGGCAAAAGAGCCGGGAGAAATCAAGGATTTTAACATGGCTTTTGTATTTGTTATGATGATAGTTATGTGTGTATTCTTTGGTGTGTTAACACTGATAGACTTTATTACAGGAGATATGTGAGGTGATAACAACTAGTGAATTTTATCGACAAATGTTTATCTGGCAAATGTGCTGGTTGATGAGAGAAGAACGAATATTAGACCTGATGTGTACCAATATGAACTAGATGGAGGGATTCAGCCTACTAAGTCCGGGCAAACTTGAAAGGAGTATAATCATCTAGCCTGATTGGTTGACACTCCATTTTACCATAGCAAGCTATGGTTTGATTCCGTTTACAACCACTCAGCCTAGCTGAAGTGGAATTAAATATAAAAGGAGAATACATTGAGAGACTATAATCATGTCACATTGGTAGGTAATTTAATAGATAACCCCAAAAAATACGATAAAGGTGAAATAACAACAACTCAATTTGTTATTTCAGTACACAAAAACTATAGAAAAAACTATGAAAGTGAAGCAGATTTTATTCCAATAGTTAGCACCGGAAAGCTTGCAGAAATATTAAGCAATAATTTAAAAAAAGGAAATCGAGTTCTGGTTGATGGAAAACTACACGCAACAACACATGATATAGATGGACAACAGAAATATATCGTTGAAATTATAGCTGATGAAGTAACTATCCTCAGTCCTCCAACCAGCAAATAAATCCTATGTTCTGATCCATCTGTAAAGGTGGATCACCTAGATAGGATTGCCTGTCTAATTAAATATTAAGAAGGAGAATAAAATGGCACATGAATTAGAAATTGTGAACGGAGAAGCCCAGATGTTTTATGTGGGTAAGACTCCCTGGCATAATCTGGGAAAACAGTTAGACAATCCACCAACAGTAAGAGAAGCGATCTATGCAGCAGGGTTAGACTGGGATGTATCCATGGAGAAGAGCTTCAGAAGACAAGAACATCTGAATGGGTTTGATTACTATGAAGTACCTGAAACAAAATTTGTAGTAAGAGCTACCGATAACAAAGTGTTGGGTACAGTAGGGAACACTTACAAACCTTTGCAAAACACAGAAGCGTTTGAATGGTTTCAGCCATTTCTAGATACAAAGATGATAACCTTGGAGTCAGCCGGCAGTTTGATGGGAGGTAAAAGGATCTGGGTACTGGCTAAGGTTAAACGTGATCCACTGATAGTTAAAGCAGATGATACTATCGAATGTTATATTCTGTTAGCAAACTCACATGATGGATCTCTAGCAATCACAGCCGGATACACTCCAATTAGGGTGGTGTGCAACAACACTCTTCATGCCTCAGTTGAAGGTAAAAGTAGTAAACTGGCTAAGGTCAGACATACCACTGGAGTCAAGCAAACCCTTGATGTTATTAGGAGCACAATGGATTTGGTTAACAGGACTTTTGAAATGAATCTCGAGACATATCAATACCTGGCAAACAGAACCATTAATGGAATCCAGTTTGAAAAGTATATCAAGACTGTGTTTGAGCAAACCAGTAAAGATGATAAAGAATTGTCTACTAAATTCAAGAATCAGTTTGATAGACTAATGATGCTATGGACAAATGGTAAAGGTAACGATCATCCTAGTGTGAAATACACCGCATGGACAGCATACAACGCTGTGACAGAGTATTTGAGTCACGAAGCAGGATATGATGAGAATCGTAGATATAATTCACTGTGGTTCGGAAAGAACGCCTCCAGGAACAAGGTAGCGTTAGAGAAAGCGGTGAAATTAGTAGCATAGAGCCTTATTCCCATAACAGAGAGAATAAAGCTTTATACATGACCTTTCAGCAAAGAGGCGAT